>JAGAFH010000141.1 GCA_017612755.1 Clostridiales bacterium | reverse complement strand
AGTCTCTCGATGCCGAGGAGACGGCCGAATCTTGCAGCTCTTCTCATGAGTCTTCTTAAGACGTAGCCTCTGCCCTCGTTGGAAGGAAGAACGCCGTCAGAGATCATCATTGTGGAGGATCTCATGTGGTCCGTGATAACACGGATAGCAACGTCGTCATCGTGGTTCGCGTTATAAGTCTTGCCTGCGATCTGGCAGACTGTATCGAGAATTCTTCTTACGGTATCAACCTCGAAAAGGTTGTCTACGCCCTGCATAACACAGGCAACTCTCTCGAGACCTGCACCGGTATCGATGTTCTTCTGCTTAAGAGGGAGGTAAGAACCGTCCTCCTGACGGTCGAACTGTGAGAAAACGAGGTTCCAGATCTCTACGAATCTGTCGCACTCACAGCCGGGCTTACAGTCGGGCTTGCCGCAGCCATGCTCAATACCTCTGTCGAAATAGATCTCGGAGCAGGGACCGCAGGGTCCTGTACCATGCTCCCAGAAGTTGTCTTCCTTACCAAGTCTGGTGATCCTCTCGGCGGGGATACCGATATCCTTATTCCAGATCTCGAAAGCCTCATCATCCTCAAGGTAAACAGAAGGATAGAGCTTTTCGGGATCCATCTCGAGATTTTCTGTCAGGAACTCCCAGGCCCAGGGGATAACTTCTTTTTTGAAATAATCACCGAAGGAGAAGTTACCCAGCATCTCGAAATATGTGCCGTGTCTTGATGTGTGTCCTACGTTCTCGATATCGGGAGTACGGATACACTTCTGGCATGTGGTAACTCTTCTGCAAGGCGGAGTCTCTGCGCCCGTGAAGTAGGGCTTAAGAGGCGTCATGCCTGCGTTTATAAGAAGGATGGACGGATCGTTCTTCGGAACGAGGGAAAACGACGGCATCCTTAAGTGTCCCTTTGATTCGAAAAAGGACAGATATCTTTCTCTGATCTCATTTAATCCAAGCGGCTGCATATTACTGGTCACTCCTTATTTTTTAACTGAAAGATTATAAAACTATTTACGGCTTTATGCAATTATCAGGCAAGACCGTCCAGGGCTTTTTTGAGATATCCTGCAAACTTTTCCTTTACTTCCTCATCGTCTATGGATACTTCAAGGCCCTCAAAGGTGGACAGCATAAAGAGCTTGGTAAACAGAGTGGGTACAAGTCCCGCCTCGATCATAAACTTCAGTTCCCCGCGATCGGTACGGTCGCTTAAGAACTGCTTTGTCTTAACATCGTCAGCAAAAGCATTATAAGCACGAAGTATCGTCTTCTCGTCAGAGGACTTTAATAAGATGGTGATGATCCTGCTGTCACTGGACGCAAAGGCATCGATGGAATTGGCAAGGTAAGTCTTAAGGATCTTATCCCTGTCCTTTCCCGGATCACAGTAGTGGGCCTTACCCTCTATCCCGTGAGCCTTGATCCTGTCTACCCTGTATCTTCTGATGGAGGAATTAATATCCTTCGTCTTCTTATACTCATCGTTGTCGATGGCAATCAGGTAATAGCAGGAGTTTTCCCAGTCAAGGGCAAGGGGGGATGTGAACTTTTCGGATGCGGATCTGATGGCATCGGCGATGACATAACCGTATTCAAGTCTGAGGACCATCTTATCCTTTATACATGTCCTGATGTTGTTCAGGATGAACTGGGTCCTTTTGTTTACCTTGTAGTCATGGGAGACCAGGGATCTGTATCCGTCGGAAAAGTAGGAAGGATACATCTTCTCGATCTTCTCGCAAAGACCGCTGGAAGTGAAAGGCGTAGTCCTGATGGCATCTACGATAAGCCTTGCCTCATCAAGGCTGAGTTCGTCTGAAAGCTCGGATCTGAAATACTTATTACCTTCCAGGGTGATCCATTTATCACCGGGCTGGACATGGCCTGTTAGTTCCATAAATTCATTGATCCTGTCGATATCCGAATAAACGGACTTACGCTCAAACTGATATCCTGTCTTGTTCTCGAGATAAGCCAGGATCTCCTTCATGGTGGCACCGTTCTCGTCATCGTAACCGTTAAGATTGGTAAGGAAATAATCGTAAAGGAGCAGTACCTTGTGCTTTGACTTTTCTGAATTTGCCATGTTCGTTCCCCCTTTGAAAAGTGTCTTATTAACAGTACACCAAAACACGCTTTATATTTCAAGGGGAAAAGAAGGAAACGGACGCCTTTTGGGGGCGCCCGTCTCCTTCGAAAGGGAATATCCGTGCGGAGCGGATCTATGTCTTACATATATGCCTCTTCATAGGCCTCAGCAATCTTGCTCCTCATGGTCTTGAGGGATGACTTATACATCTTGTGCATCCTGAAGGTCATGATCTTTACCGTCTCCGTCAGATCGTTTACGATACCGATGTTCTCGATGAGCTTTAAGTACTCGATGATCCTTCCCGATGAGTAGAATCCGTCCTCGAGATATCTGACAAACCGGTCCCTTCCCATGGACCAGGAAGCCAGGGTGGCTGCCAGATAGATGCTCATGGCGTCCTTGAACATCATGTCTGACAGGGTCGCATGGCCCTTGCTCTTAAGGAAGGCGCAGTAAACATACATATTTCTGATGTAGTCCATGGCAAAAGTCCCGGCGTCGAACTTGCCCTTTTCCTCACCCTGTCCTTCCTCAGGGTTGTCTTCAGAAGACTCCTTCTGGACACCGTCCTCCTCTTTTGCTGCCTCTGCCTCTTCTTTTGCGGCTTCTTCCAGCTCATCTGTCAGGCTGCTGTCTTCTTTTTCGTCTCTCTTGAATTCCTCGGATATTCCGGGGAAAGTGTTGTTTTCGTTCTGTTCTTTCTGCATTGTCTTTTCTCCTTCCGGTAAGTATTTGTCTGTCGGTACCCCTATCTTATCTGCTGTCAAGACATTTTTTGCACCAAATCCGTTACAATCCGTTACAAACCGTGTCGAAAATCAAATTCTCCTGTGATACAATAGTTTTTGCTTTTTATATTAATAATGACTTTTCTTAAGGAGAACGTCTCATATGAAGATCTTTTCAGATATCGCCATTTCAGCAGCAGATATAATGCTTCCCAGGGAAGGAACCGACCTCAGCAAGTGGGCAGTCATAGCATGTGACCAGTACACGTCGGAACCTGAATACTGGAACAAGGTGGAGCAGTACGTGGGCGATGCCCCCTCCGCTCTTAAGATAGTGCTTCCCGAAGTCTATCTGACTGACAAAGAGAAGAGCGAAAACAAGCTCTCCGAGATCTCTGTCAACATCGATAAGTATTTAAACGAAGGCGTATGGGCAGCTCCCTTCGAGGGATTTACGGTCATCGACAGAAAGACTCCCGTCCACCCTTCCCGTAAAGGCCTGGTTGCGGCAGTAGACCTGGAAGGCTACAGCTACGAGCCCGGCAATACCGCTCTTATCAGGGCAACTGAGGGAACTGTCCTTTCCAGGATCCCTCCCAGGGTAAAGATCAGACAGAACGCAAAGGTGGAGCTCCCCCATGTAATGCTCCTTATCGACGATCCTGAAGATACAGTGATCGGCAGCGCCTGGGAAAAGGCCGCCGCCAGTGGCAGAGCTCCCGTATATGACACGGATCTCATGCTGGATGCCGGCCACGTAAAGGGGTATGCAATAGAAGGCAGCTCCTCCGAAGCAGAAGCGATCGTCTCCGCACTCCGGGCCCTTCTTGCGGGAACTCCTTCCGGCATGCTCTTCGCAGTAGGTGACGGAAACCACTCCCTTGCATCTGCCAAGGCTCACTGGGACAATATCAAGAAAGACCTCTCTGAAGAGCAGAAGCTTACGCACCCTGCAAGATATGCCCTTACAGAGATCGTAAATATTCACGACAAGGGACTCGATTTCGAGCCTATCCACAGGGTAGTATTCGGACTTTCAAGAGATGAGTTCATCTCCAAGGCCGGGGAGTATTTTAAGGATGCCGGCATGACCGCCGGTTCTTCCGAAGGCCAGTCCTTCACTATCGTTTCCGAAGGTTATGAGGATGTGACCATCTCTCTGTCAAACCCTCCCCATTCCCTGGCCGTAGGCTCTGTCCAGATGTTCCTGGACTCCATCAAAGCAGACACTGATTATATCCACGGCGAGGATTCCGTAAGAAAACTCGCCACTTCGGGTAATACGGGAGTACTCCTTCCCGATATCAGCAAGGATGCTTTTTTCGAGACTATCGCCAAGGAAGGCGTGTTCCCCAGAAAGACCTTCTCCATGGGAGAAGCCTTTGAAAAGCGTTTCTATCTTGAGGCCAAGAGGATAGACGGATAATGGAAGAGAGCGGCAAAAAAGTCTGTATTGTCGGTGCAGGTCTTTCGGGACTTGTTTGCGGCATGCGCCTGGCAAAAGAAGGCTTCGACGTAGATATCGTCGAAGAGCTCACCTATGCCGGGGGACTTCTTGCCTCCACCAGAGTCGGGAACGAATATATCGAGCTTCTTCCCCACCATCTCCGTAAGACAGACAAGTCCCTTCTTGCCCTGGTCAAGGAGGAAGGTATGCTGGACAATGTGGGATGGTATGACTCCCTCTGGTACGGCCGTGCCTCCAGAAAGAAGCTGGGTTATTTTACCGGCGGGTTTGCAGGCCTTATAAATATCCTTATCCAGGACATCACTGACCATGGAGGAAGGATCTCCTACTCCACTACTGTAAACGAGATCTCCAGAAGAGAGACGGAAAACGGCGTGAAGTACGTGACTTCCTGTATCATGAACAACTCCGGTAAGATCGACATAGTAAGCGACTTTGTTATCTTCACCGGTTCCTGCAGGACCTTCGTAAATGTAAGCCACGGTCTTCCCATCTCCATCAATTTCAGGGACCAGCTCATGAACATTACTTATAAGGCCAGCATCAGCATCATGATGCTCCTTAAGAGGAAACCCTCTGACGTATATCTTCAGAAGCTTCCCGAAGGGATGCCGTTCAACAGGATCGTAAACCACACCAACTGTTTCGGCCAAAGGTCTTATGGCGGAAACATCATCTACCTGGTAGGCACCTGTTCCATCTCAGACCCTCTGTGGATCGCCTCTGACGAGGAGATCATGGACAACTATCTGAAGGCCTTCAGAAAACTCTACCCCCTTATCAGGAAGCAGGACATCAAGTCATGGCGTCTTACGAAGATCAGGTATGCAGTATCAGAAAAGTACCCGGAACAGGATCTCACCAACCCTCTGGAGGGCCTTTACATCTGCGCTTCCGGTCTGGTGGACAGCGCCTCTTCCGCTGCTCCCGAAAACAGGATGGATAAGGTAATATCCCTGGCGGGAGATATCTGCAGAAGAGTGCTGGACTCTGTCCGTGAAACGGAGAGCACCTCTGTAGTAACACCAATAAACGAAAATGAGATGATACTTTAAATGAGCAGCACGAAGAATGTATTTGAACAGCCACTGAAGCTTTTATATCTAATTATCCCCTTCGGATCCATCATCCTGGCAGGCGCCTTTACAATGGGGATCGGAGAAGCTATGCAGGTATTAAAGTGGGTCCTTGTCCTGCTTCTCTTCGGTTTTGCCGCTCTTCCCGTTTCCGCATACATATTTCAAAGATCAGGCAGCTGCGGCTTTTTCCTGAGCCAGCCCCTGGGACTTCTGATCGTATCCCTTATTGTCTGGGAACTTACATATCTTCACATATTCAGGTTCACAAGAGTCTTTATCATAATCACTCTTATTGCCCTGGCAGCTTTTTCCTATCTGTTTAAGCCTCTTAGGAACAATCTGGTAAAGTGCCTTTCCGCTGAAGGCGTTGTGGAAAAGATCGCCCTGGAGGAAACGCTTTTCGCACTGGTACTTACCATCCTCTGCTATTACAAGGGATTCATCCCCAACATCAACGGCCAGGAAAAGTTCATGGACTACGGCTTTATCATGTCCATGCTCCGCTGTTCCACTCTGCCTGCCAACGACATGTGGCTTTCGGGCTACTCCATCAACTACTATTATTTCGGACAGTTCATATATGCCCTGGTCATAAAGCTCAGCGGCATACAAAGCGGCATCGGCTACAACGTCTCCATGTGTTCCGCCATTGCCATTCCCTTCTCCATGTGCTTTTCTATCGGGTGCATGCTGGCAGAAACTGCAGAGGACTTCGGCCTTCATGCATCGAAGGTCATGAGGTATGCCTGCGGCATACTCTGTGCATTCTCGGCCATCATATTCGGTAATTCCCATTCTTTCTTCTACGATGAGGAGTCCATGGGAAATCCGCTTCTGAAGATCTTTGCCAAAATGGGAATAAACGTGGGAACCACCGACGGTTTCTTCTACCCGGACAGCACACGATATATCGGATACAACCCGGACTCAACACTTGATCCCAACATCAAAAATGGCGGTGATATGACCATAGAGGAGTTCCCCTTCTATTCATATCTGGTAGGCGATCTTCACGCCCATGTCGTATCCACCATGGTAGTCCTTCTTATCATGGCCGTCTGCATCTCATGGATCAGATCCCTCTATGATTTCAGAAGGGACGCCCTCTTCAATCACAAAGGCCAGGGTGTCAGGAACTTCAGATCAGAAGGCGGGATCTTCTTTAAAGAACTTAAGAGAGCAGTACCCATACATATGGTAGTGGCAGCAGTCCTTCTTGGATGCGCCCAGATGACCAACTACTGGGATTTCCTCATCTATTACATATTCCTCTGTATGACCACCCTGGTGGTGAGCACAAAGATATCCAGGGTCTTTTCAGATATCTACGGAACGTCCATATTCTTCTGTTCCCTTTTCGCCATACTGGGAGTTTATCTGATGGCGGGAGACAGACCTCTGTTTATGGTAGTCATGGATATCATGCTCTTTGTAGTGATCCTGGCTGCTGACGTCTTTTCACCTTCAGCCATGACCAGAGTATCAGTGGGAATGAGCTTTATCTTTACAGTGGCGAATATCATAGCGCTGCCTTTCAACTCCCATTTCGATATGATCTCCAACAGTCTGGCTAAATGCGTCAACCATTCATCACCATATCAGCTTTACATCCTTTACGGGACCCACGTATTCATCTGCCTTCTCTTTGTTGTTGTGACCATCTGCCATAAAAACTACAACTACGGCATCACTAAAAAGAACCGGGATGCAGAGATCTGCGGACAGCCTGCGGAAGGATATACCAACCCGGTTGCGAAGTTCTTCGGTGAAAGGAACCTGATGGATATATTTGTCTGCGGAATGGTGGCCGTGGGCATCCTTCTTCTGATCGCCCCGGAGATCTTCTACGTAAGGGATATATATACCGGCGGTTACTTAAGATCAAATACCATGTTTAAGTTCGCCTATGCGGCCTTTATCATACTTTCGGTCGCCATGGCATACTCCGCCATCAGGCTCATGTGGTATGTTAATAAAAAGGGCAGGTACAGCTATCCCCTCTTCCTGGGAGCCATAGCTCTTATCCTTATGATAATCATCGTTCCGGGACATTATTCATATGTCTCCCTTAAGCAGAGAAACCTGGGCAATATGAAGAGAGAGTATTACAAGACCTTGGACGGAACAGCATATCTTGATACTTACTCAAGCCCGGATGCCGGTCTTATAGAGTCCGGAAACCTTCATGAATACAGTGATGCCATCGACTGGTTCAACACGGAAGTTAAAGGCAATCACGTTATCTTAGAGGCATACGGCGAGAGTTATCATGACTATGATATCATCTCCGCCTATACCGGACTTCAGACAGTCTGCGGATGGGAGACCCATGAGTGGCTCTGGAGATTCCATGGTATAGTCGATCCTGAGACAGATCTTCTCATCTCCGATCCGGAAGCTGATGTATGGGATCTTTATCTCACACCGAGACATGCAGATATCTATACTGTCTACACCTATGATGACCCCTTCGTCGTCTACGAGATATTAGACAGATATAATGTGGAATACGTTGTCATCGGAGACATCGAGAGGGCCAAGTTCAACCACGATAATACAGCTGTCATAAGTTCTCTCGGAGAGATAGTATTCACCTCCGGGAACCTTAATATCGTTAAGATAAACAGGGCTGTTTCCTGATCAGCAGATATAAGTGGTGATGGTCTCTGTTCCCCCGTTCAGGAACAGTTCCACTACTCCCACGTCCTCTAAGACCATGATATCAGGCTCATCCCTGTAGGGCCGGTCTATGATGGTCTTTCCCTCAAAGATGACCTTGAGCCTTCCGTTCTCGGCCGTCACGAACCTGCTCTCATCCTTAAGGAGCCCGCAGGCTTCCTCTACAGGAAACATCACCAGCTGGTCTTTTATGTTGAACTCCAGCTGCCTGGGTATAGTAAAAGCTCCCACCTGGGTCCTGCCGGATCCTGTATTTCTGGACCAGTTATACATCCAGGCGATCAATATCCTTCTGCCGTCAGGGGCTTCGAAGGTCTGGGGAGCGTAAAAATCAGGTCCTGTCTCTATAGGGAAGAAAGGCTCTTCCTCATTGTCGAAGATAAACTTCTCTCCATTAAAATCCCCGGTGGCAAAACATACCCTGTGGGGAAGTGACTTGATGGAAGAGAACATGAGCACAAACTTATCCTCAAGAAGGAAAAGATCCGGGCATTCGATACAGCTCCCAAAGACCGCATCCGATAAGATCTCACCTACATATTCCCACTTAAAAAGATCATCCGACTTAAAAAGAAGGATCTTCCCGATGTTATGGATGCCTGCACCCACTACCATCCTGTAGCTGCCCTCATATTCAAATACCTTGGGGTCCCTGAAATCCGTATTATCACCCAGTGGTGACTCTTTTATGATGGGATTGCCTTCATACTTGATAAAGACTTCCCCGTCATCGCTGTAGGCCATGGACTGGGTCTGGCCCAGCTCTTCGGAAACTGATGTATAGAAAAGATAAAGCCTTCCGTCCTTTACAATGGCAGAACCGGAAAAACATCCTCCGCTGTTCTCATATTCCCGGTCAGGGAAAAGAGCTATATCCTTTTCTTCCCAGTGAAGAAGATCGGTGCTGACAGCATGTCCCCAGTGCATCTGTCCCCATCTGGGGGCATAGGGGTAGTGCTGGAAAAAGGCATGATACTTACCCTTGAACCATACAAGTCCGTTGGGATCGTTCATCCAGCCCGTCTTGTTCTTAAAATGCCAGTACAATCTTCTTCTCCTTTTCTTATGAAAAAAGTGCCGCCATAAAGGCGGCACTTTGATAAGTTAGTCTGTTATCTCTTAAGCTGCGTCCGCAGATGCTTCATCCTGGGCCTCGCCTGAATCTGCAGCATCACCGTCAACGACCTGTACATCACCGCTTACTACGTCTGAACTTTCTGCATTGCTTGCAGCGCCGACTGTAAACGTTACGGGGATAGTTCCGTCAAGCACTCCTAAAGGAGGAAGAAGGAGCTCGTCTCCGGAGGAAGGTGAATATGTAGCGGGATCAAGACCGTTATAGTTGATGATTATGTCGATCCTGGGATCGGACTCGTTGGCGATATCATCGATTCCGTAAACCTGGTTGAAAAGATCCCACCATGTTCTGTATCCGATATATTCAGAGAAGCAGAACTTTCCGATAGGAGCAGAAGGATCGCCCGTCGCCCCTGCATTGGGAGTTACGGCGTCTGTCTGCTCGGGAGCCGAAGCATCAGGCTCTGCGCTCTCGCCGCTCTCATCGATATCCTCGCTTACATCAGAGGCGCTTACCTCTGTCTGGTCCTCAGCATCCTCATTCTTTCCGCAGGATCTTACGATAGCGGATACAAGTACGATCAGTACGATAAGACAGATAAGTACAAATGCCAGGAAGATATAACCATTGCGGTTGAGCTTTGGCATCCTTCTGACAGGGCCCTTTCCGCCTGCTCCGCTGCCTGAAGCGGGACGGGGACGTCCGGCTCCGCCGGGTCTTCCCTGCTGTCCGGCAGGTCTGTTTCCATAAGGTGTCTGTGATGCCCCTCTCTGAATGCCTGAATCGTTATATCCATTATATGGCACGTTAGCTGCACCTCCGGTAGTTGCTGTTGCCGCAGCCTGGGAAGGAACGTCCACAGGCTCAGCGGGTGTTGAATACATATCGTCATCTATTCCAAGGATAGCATTTATCCAGTCACTGTCAGAAGAAGCAGGTGTCTCCGGTGCAGCTGCCTGATCGGCATATCCGCCCTGATAGCTTCCTGCCTGATATCCGTAAGTATCAGCCGAAGCCTGATATCCGTCAGCTTCAGCATAAGCATTGCCCTCTGTACCGAAGGACTGGTAAGGAGCCTGGGAATACGCGCTCTGGTCCGGAGCATACTGCTGGGGTTCAGGCTCTGCCATATTCTCATTCTCTACATACTGTCCGTAGGAATATACATCCTGGGCAGGAGTGTTGATAGGCTGATCGGAATTGACTGCTGCAACGGGTGTATCAAATGTGTTGCCGTCATAAACAGGCATATCCGGGATGTCTTCCTTCACGGGAGCAGCGCTCTTCTCTTCGGAAACAGCCTCAACCGCCGTCTCGAAGGGAAGCTCGATCTTCTCCTCAGCCTCTTCTGCTTTTTCTTCTTTCTTCTCCTCTTCCGGGATCTTGGAAGTGTCAGGGAAGTCTATAGCCAGCTTGTCGGACTCATCAAGTTCAGGCTTATCTGTCTCGATCTTGAAATCAGGTACAGGTATGCCTTCCTCTTCAGAAGCCTTCTTAAGGTCTTCCTCGGAAGGAGGTGCACTGCTGCCGTCATCTCCGAATACGAGAGGAGATGCATTTACCATTTCCTCGCTGCTTCCCATGCTGTAGGGATTGAACTCATCCTCGGAAGACTTCTCGAGTTCCTGGGGATTAAATGAGATGGTCTCATTGCCGGGGGCAAATACGATCTCGTCGGATCTTCCGCCCGCTGTCTCCTCAGGCTTGCTGTCGGGTGTAATACTGTTAGTGTCCACTTCCGGTGTCTCCTTAATGTCTTTGCCGAGCTCACGCAGGGCGGCCTCTATGATCCCGTCTTTAGCTGTTTCGCCCTCAGGCTTTGAAGCAGCTATAGAACTAAGTATCTCAGCATTGAGAGTGTCAACAGGCTTTGTCTTGGCATCATCATCCTCTTCAGGAGCCTGGAACTCAACGGAAGAAATGGTCTTCATCTCAGGTTCAGCCCCAGGGACGGGCTCTCCGCCGATCTCGAAGGGGTTGACGGCATTTACGACGAAGGGAGAAGGAGCAGCCGCCGATGCTTCGGCAACTCCTACAACAGAGGCAGCTTCAGCGATCTTCTCAACAGTCCCGGCCGGATCCTTATCTTCCTCTTCGCTCTTCTTCATCTCTCCAAAAAGATTCTTCATCATATCTTCAGCAGAGACATCAACCGGAGCCTCTTTACCTACTGAGGAATCAAAGAATTCAATGGTGCTCTCCGGCTGGGAAGGAGCTTCCTCTGCCTTGGGCGCAGATGCTGCATCTTTATCTTCGCTGTCTCCGAATACGAGATCGAGACCCGGGATAGGTGCAGCTGCTGCCGTATTAAGTCCGCTTGTAAAACCTGCATCCGCGATAGCTGCAGATGCTGCTCCGACAACGCCGCCTTCAAGGGTAGACTTGATGCTCATGTCGGATGTGTCTTCTTCTTTATTCTTGCGCTTGAAACCGAACAGTCCCTTTTTCTCATCGCTGGTAACACTCTCAACGAAGGAGATGGAGAACTGCATGGGAACGTTGGGCATCCTTGCAGAAGCCTGTGTAATGATCACACCTGCAGCATCGCACTGATCCTCAGCCTCCTGAAGGATACGGAGCATCTCCCGCTGTCCGAGGGCATCATAGATCTCTTTATTACAGAGGATGATGCAGTCATCGGGTACGAGAGTAAAGAAATTCGACCAGAGGGCATTAGCCGTCTTGGAAGAACAGTAGTACATGAAATCTCCCACCCTGTTCCCGTTGCTGTCGATGGGTTCCATAGGGATACCTGCATCCGTAAGGGGGAAAAGGGTATCATCCCTGTAAAGGAAAGCGAGACCACTTCCGATAGTAACAGCAAAAGCCTCGGCATCCCTGACGATAACGCCGGAGAAGTAGGGGCTTCTGTCTTCTTCATCAGAAAGCTTCATCTTACCTGTAACGCCTACAGCTGTGGAAAGGAAACCTTCGATCATTCCGTCGATCTCCTTGCGGCCAAACTTGACCTCATTACATGTTCCGCGGAGCTGGGGCTCGTAAGGGGGCATCATGCCCGGTTCATACTCAGGGATTGAAGGATGGGCAAATACAGACAGGAAGAAGCCTCTCTCTTCCTTATCAATAGTGATATCAGCCTGTCTTGTCTCTCTTTTTCCGAATAACCTTCCGTCAATATAAAAAGCGTCTGTCAAATTCTGTGAGGGGAAATACTTCGCCGTCAAAGTACTTGCAAGGCGTGTCAATGTTGCCATGAAGTCATCCTCCATATATATATTCAATACTAATTATAGCACAACCTTTTTTCTTACAAACTTTTTTTGAGAAAATTCAGAGGCAAAAAAGGGAGCTGCATTTCTGCAGCTCCCGGATGGTGTTTTCTTATGAACCAAGTTCCGTTCTCATGTGCTCTTCTATGTTCTCAAAAGTACCTGGCTGGGCGTTGAGATATGCGGTAAAGATCTCCAGATCCGTGGCATCGGGGAACTCCGACCTGATCTGCTCCATGGTATATCCTGTGTTGATAAAACCGCAGCCGTACTTGATGGCATAACAGGGATCGCTGACCAGAAGGTTATAAAGATCCTGTACATCATCAGCCGTAACGTCCGCATCATAGATATCTGAATAAAGATCAGCCACATCGTCGATAGTCCAGTTCTCGTAATTGATACCGATATCGCAGCGGGCCATGATGACAACGTTCAGCTCATTCTCGATCATTATGAAGTCCCTGCCGTCGTTAGGCTCGTCGAAATACTTATAAGCATAGTTCTCTATATAGGTAGCCCATCCCTCCTCAAAAGCTATGGGAGCGAAGATGTACATATAGGGATGCTCACAGATACTCCTGTGATAAAGGGACTGGAACATGTGTCCGGGATATCCCTCATGGGCAATGGTGATACCGAGATCCGGATCATCGGATGCCATATTGGTAAGGATCATATTGGAATCATTGTTCTCCAGATGATATGCCAGATATGCCGCAGGGCTGAAGCTGTCCTGGAAAGCTTCGGGAACTTCCATAAGGGAATAGCTGTGCTCGGGGATAGAAGGGAAATCATCTGCAATGGCTGTCTCCAGATAATCAAGGTTGGCCTGGGTATCTCCCATTGAATAGGAATGATAGAGATATGTATTGACCCAGGAATAGTCACCGCTGTTGGCGATCTCATCGATGGTATCAGAGATGTAATCCAGATAATTATCAAGTCTTGTGATAGACTCCTCGATGCTTACGCTGCTGTCGGTCTGGTCTTCGAACAGTGCCGTGAAATAGGCTTCTCCGCCTTCGTAAGACGACATGCCCTGATCGGATCCGTTAAATGTTTCAAGGGCGCGCATCCTGTCGGCACACTCCTGGAACTCGGGGAATACCACATCCTGCATTACGGATGTATGCTCATCGATAAGATCCGTTCTCTGCTGGTCCGTAAGGCCGTCGATATTATCGAGTCTCTCCTCGAAGGTGTCATAGAGGAAGCAGTCAGGAGCCATATCAACCAGATCATCGAAGGTCTCCGCTGTAGCCTCGTAAACTTCAGGGGAAGATGCGAAACCGTATACGGCCCTTCTCTCCTCAAACTCGCAGAGCTCATCATAATACCTGTCGATATCCCTCAGAAGCTCGATATAATTCTCGGCATCCTCAACGGTATCAAAATCAAGAACCGTAAGGAGGAAGAGCACGTCATTCTGAGGTCCCGTAAGGGGATTGAATACAGGCTCATAATACATAAATGCCGTATAGGACATCATATACTTGCTGAGTTCAAAGTCAGAGGTGACCCTGTCGTAGAAGATCCTGTCCTGATCGTCCAGGTTCTCGTAATCGATGGAGTAGAGCTTTTCCAGCTCCTCATCGATAAACTCAAGGTCCTCAGTGCTGTCGTAGCTTATCTCGCCCCATGAAGGCTCATCAGTCTCTATACCCCAGGCGGAAGGATCCTCAAAATAAAGGACGGCATTTACATAGCTTCCTCCGATATATCTCTGGATGGTCTCAGACTCGACCTCATCGAGAAGATCGGATGCTTCCTGTCCTGTTACGTCACCGGGAGCATGGTCGGGATGGATCTCATCCTGTGTGGGGATATGATCGGGATATGTAAGATCGGGAAGATCACCGAAATCATAATCCGGAACATCGTCAGGATCAGATGTGGGATCTGTATCTTCCGTATCATCGGGGTCGTCTTCATCATCCCCGTCATCCTCATCGTCATCATCGTCTTTCTTGGAAAGCCAGCCGCCCTCATCATCGTCGTCGTCTTTATCTCTTTCCTTCTTATCCTTGTGGTCGATGTCGAAAAGGCTCTCGACAGCCGAACAGGAAGTCAGGGAAAACAACATGGCCGCTGTAAGGAACAGGGCAATAAACTTTGCTGAATATCTTTTCATATCTATACCTCCAAACAGACATATCTTGCCATAAACATGCTAATAAATCATCATGAGTTGTTAAAGAAAGGATAAAGGAAGGGACATTTCCGCAAATTTTCCGCAAATTCCGGCCTTTTTATGCGGATTTCCTGCGGATCTGTCAAAATGAGTGCATCTGAAAATGACTGATGATATACTCTCAATATGGCTACAAAGAAGACTACATTTTTCTGTAAAGAGTGCGGAACAGAGACCAGCGGATGGATGGGAAAATGTCCGGGATGCGGCATGTGGAACACCCTTGTTGACAGCGAGACCGTCACCTCTTCCCCCAAGCAGAAGACAGACAGATATTCCTGGACCGAGAGCAATGAGACCGTTAAGCTCAGCGATGCGGGGAAGGAAGACTACCTGCGGGTATCTTCAGGTATAGATGAGCTGGATCTTCTCTTCGGCGGCGGCATTACCTTAGGTTCCGTAACACTCGTGGGAGGAGAACCGGGCATCGGTAAGTCCACAATCCTCCTGCAGCTTGCAGATTCATATAAAGACCCGGGAACTGTCCTTTACGTCTCCGGCGAGGAGTCCCCCGCCCAGATAAAGATGAGGGCCGACAGGCTCGGCATTACCAATGACAGGATCGTCATCTGCGCCCAGACAAACTTCGACAATATCGCGAAAGAGATAGCATCCCAAAAGCCGGTATTATGTATCGTAGACTCCATCCAGACCCTTTACTGCGAGAATGTGACCGGAACCCCCGGAAGCGTCTCCCAGGCTAAGGAAGTTACTTCCGGGCTGGTGCGTATAGCAAAGAGCACTTCACTTCCCGTCATCGTGGTAGGCCACGTGACCAAGGAAGGTTCTATAGCAGGTCCCAAGACCATAGAGCATATGGTAGATACGGTCCTTTATTTCGAAGGCGACAATACAGGAAATTACAGGATCTTAAGATCCGTCAAGAACAGGTTCGGGAAGAGCAATGAACTGGCTTTTTTTGAGATGCGGGAATCAGGGCTCTGCGCTGTTGACAGCAGTTCCGCCCTTCTTGTCACGGGACGTCCCCAGATGTCACCTGGTTCCTGCCTCACTTCCACCATGGAAGGCGGAAGGCCCCTGACCATCGAGATCCAGGCACTGGCCGCCGACACGGGATACGGAAATCCCCAGAGGATGACATCAGGCCCCGACAGGAACAGGGTCTCAATGCTCCTGGCCGTCACCGAGAAGATCTTTAAGCTCAATCTCGGAGTCAAGGACTGTTTCATAAATGTCATCGGAGGACTTAGGATAACAGATCCCGCCTGCGACCTGGCAATAGTATCTGCTGTCATATCATCAGTAAGAGGGATAGCCGTAAGGCCCAACACTCTTATCCTGGGCGAGGTGGGACTTACGGGAGAACTGCGTCCCGTATCAGGCATTTCCAAGAGGATACATGAGGCAAGAAGGATCGGCATCACAAGAGTGATCCTTCCCGGCAGCTGTAAGGACAGCATCTCCTCCGACAAAGAAAAGGGAGACTGCGAATATATCTTCGTGGATAATATATCGGAAGCCAGCGATATGCTCTTTGCATAAGGAAGAACAGAAATGGAAAGATTATTTGTTATCATACCCGCTGCGGGAAGCGGCACCAGGATGGGAAAGAACAGCAATAAGCTCTTT
>JAGAFH010000140.1 GCA_017612755.1 Clostridiales bacterium | reverse complement strand
TGGATAGGGACCACAAGGACTCCCTCATCGAAAAAACTGTCTTCACAGACATCTTCGGGAAGATAAGTGGCGCCTGAGATGACCACATCAGATCCTTTGACCATCTCTTCCGTTGTATCCACGATGGTGAAAGTAATGTTGTCGTATCCTCTGAACCTTTCCATGAAGTCTTCGGCCTGATCTTTGTACCGTAAGAGTTTAATATCGAACTTCCTGTCAGGCATCTTGGCCAGGAGCACAAGAAGGGTCGCCCTTGAAACATTTCCAAGACCCATGATGCCGATGATCTTAAAGTCTTTCTTTCCGAGGAGCATGATAGTGTGGGCAGCTACCGCGCCTGTCCTCATGGTGGTGATCCAGGTGCCGTCCATAAGCGCAACGAATTCTCCTGAATCTGCATTCATGAAGAGTATGCGGCTTTCGAGGCTGGGGACTCTGTGAGGATATCTGGTAACGACCTTTACTCCGCCCCATCCGATATTGGCAGATCCTTCAACGATCGACGGCATTACGTTACAGAAAACGCCATCTGAAGGTTTCATGCTGATCTTCGGCGGGAGGATGGTCTTGTCCTTATTTCTGATCATATACTCGGCCCAGTCATAGCAGACGGAAGGAGATATGTTGAGATCGGTAATATCTTTAAATGTGATTATCTTCATGTATCATACCCTCTGGATTTATCTTCAAGTATTATAATAGAAAAAGAGACTAACAACAAACGGAGGGAACATGAAGAAGTATTTTGTCTGTTCTGATATCCACGGAAGGCTTCAGGTCCTGAAGACCGCCCTGTCAAAACAGAAGGGCCTGGACGGTGTCATCATCGCCGGAGATCTGGAACTGGAGACTTATGAGATCACTGACATGATATATAAGATGTTTCCGGAGGGATGCATGGTCTATATGGTGGCGGGAAACTGTGACAGATACACTCCTTCCGCATCGATGCTGACGACAGAGGATACGGTAAGGATCTCCGAAAACCATACACTCCTTCTGACCCACGGTCACAGATACCATGTGCCCAGGACGGACCTTCTTTCCTATGCGGCCCTTCAGGCAGGAGCTGACGTGGTAGTCTTCGGCCATACACACTGCCGGTGCAGGGAAGAGGAGGACGGTATATTATTCCTTAATCCCGGAGCCATCAGAAACGGCCAGTATATGGTGCTGACAGTAGACGATACAGAGAATATCCGCGCTGAGTTCTATTGATATTGTATTTTTATGCATGAATCGGTATAATTATAAAGGCGGCCAAAAGCCATACAAAAAAGTGGAGGGATAGAAAATGAAAAAGATCAGAGGTTTTATTGCAGTAGCTCTTGTTGCATCTTCTCTTTTCCCGCTTACGGCCTGCGGGAAAAAGATCCAGAAGATCGACGAAGATGACCTTATCGACGGTTTCGAAGACATCTTCGACTGGGATGAATCATCGGACTACAGGGAGAACGAAGATTACGGGTTCCATGTAGCCAATTATGATGATCCGGATGATCCTTTCGAGTATGAAGCTGAATACACTCTTCAGGGCGCAGAGTTTGATGATGACGGTACTTATGCCTACATCATGTACTACATCATGGATGAGGACGATGCAGCTGAGATGTTCGACAACTACTACGGCGCATATGCTGACGGCAAAAAGGATGTGGAGTCCGATTATTCCAAGGGTAAGTACGGCTACTATCTGGAGGTAGATGAAGACGATTGCTTCCGTGCCATGTACTATTCCGGGGATATGATCCTTGAGATATCCACCAGTGGTGAAGAGGAAGTAGAGAATGTCAAAAAGCTCCTTAAGGATGTAGGACTTCCCTGCTAAAAGAAGAGATTATTAAAGGCGGAAAGAGCACCGGGTTTCCGGTGCTCTTTTTTGTTGTAAGTTAACGTGACAAAACAGAACCGTCCCCATTTGTCATCTTTTTTGAACTTCCCAGTACGCTTGCGAGGACATAAAGAGGGAAGATGATAAGTGATGTGCTGTCAGCTATCCTTAAGAACATATATCCCATATCGGTGGAAACGATATATTTGCCGCTGTCGATAACCGAATTATAGACAAAGCAAAGGGCCGTGATGTGAAGAAAACCCCAGATAAGGACTATGAGCCTGACAAGCCAGGCCTGGGGGATCACCTTCTCCTTATCTCTGTTTTTGGCAAAGACGATGATCACGACGACAGCAATAGCTGCGGAGATCATGAAACTGTCGACGACGGATATAAGATTTACCCATAAGATATCCGGCTTTGAAGGGTCCATCTGTTTTGCTATGACAACGGTAACGATCCTGTCTGCCAGCCATCCCAGGATAGCTATCAGAAAAATGGGAAGGTAAAGCTTTTTTCCGTAGTTTTTATGAAAGAACATGCAAAGGAAAAGGGTGGCAGCCAGAGAACAGATGGAAAGGGTGATGATTAAGGGAAGGGTAGATCTTGAAAGGTCTACCTCGGACATGATATGCATCGTGACATGCAAGATAGAAGATATAAGAGCATTGACAGAAACAAAGATAAAGTTGAGACCCAGTGTCCTGGTGGACCTGACCTTGTTAAAGGCGATGATAAAACCAAATACCAAAGTGGCTAATGGCATGATGATCGAAATGATCAGATCGGCATAGTACACCAGTAAAAATGTAATATCTTGTTCCATATATCTATCCTCTGCTTTCCGGGAAAATCCCAAATA
>JAGAFH010000139.1 GCA_017612755.1 Clostridiales bacterium | reverse complement strand
GACCATATGACCAGAAAGATCCAGCATAATGTCTTTAAGAAGTGCGGAGTGCTGGTGGCGGCTGTCGGTATATACTCGAATAATACCTGTGACGAGAATGCCAGAGAGATGAAAGAGGAAGTCAGGAAGATAATAACTTCCCACGAGGATGTGATCCAGATCCACGGATTTTATGCGGACCACGGATCAAAGATCATCTCCGTTGACTATATTTCCGATTTCGATGCTCCCGATCCCAAGGGAGAATATGCGAAGATATATGATGAGATAAAAGCAAAGTATCCTGATTACGATCTGAGGCTTACCCTGGATCTTGATATAAGCGACTAACATATGAAAGGCGGTTTTTAAGATGAAGTTCTACGCATTGACTACCGGAGAAGTTACCCCCAAGGAGACCGAACATGCGGACCTGGTAAGAAAGCAGGCAGGCGAGTGTGTCGTCATCCTCGAAAATGACGGTACCCTTCCCCTGGAAAAGGCAGGGAAGATAGCCCTCTTCGGATCCGGCGCAAGACATACGGTAAAGGGCGGCACCGGTTCCGGTGACGTTTATTCAAGATCCGTGACATCCATCTGCCAGGGACTTATAAATGCAGGATTTGAGATAACCACCACCTCCTGGCTGGACAGATATGATGAGGCCCTGGCCCTGCACGATAAGGCATATGTGGAGAAGTGCGACAGGATCGCAAAGGAGAAGGGCATCGATCCCATGATGGTCATGTTCGAGACTCCCATCGGAAATCCCGTGCTTCCCCTTGTAACGGAAGAAGACAGGACTGACTGTGAAGTGGCGGTCTTTGTTATCGCCAGGGACTCGGGAGAGTTCAAGGACAGAAAGTGCGAAAGAGGAGATTACCTTCTCTCTGAAGAAGAGATCAAGTGCCTTCAGGAGATCACCACATATTATCCCAAGACCGTGGTGCTTCTTAACGGCGGCGGCATCATCGACCTGACAGAGGTACTGGGAGCCGGAAAGATAGCGGCTCTCGTAAATGTGAGCCAGCTGGGAAATATCGGAGGCGACGCTGTAGCTGACGTGCTCCTTGGTAAGTCTGATCCTTCCGGAAGGCTTTCCGACACCTGGGCATATAAATATGAGGATTATCCCTGCTACCAGGATTTCAGCCACAACAACGGAAACGTAAATGATGAATACTACAAGGAAGGCATCTATATCGGATACAGATACTTCGATTCATTTGATATCGCTCCCAGATATCCCTTCGGTTACGGTCTGGGATATACTACTTTCGACCAGAAAGTAAAGGATGTTAAGCTGGAGGGCTCTGAAGTAAAGGTCAGGGTGGAAGTGACCAATACGGGCAAGCATAAGGGAAAGGAAGTAGTCCAGGTCTATGTATCCGCTCCCGAGGGAAGGATCGACAAGCCTTTCCAGGAACTCCGCGGATTTAAGAAGACTTCTCTTATAGACCCCGGTTCATCTGATGAGGTAACGGTTTCATTTGATATGAAAGATGCGGCAGGATATGACGTTTCGTCTTCATCCATGATCCTTGAAAAGGGTGAATATCTTGTAAGGTCCGGTAAGGATTCCAGATCAACTTCCGTCGCTGCAGTGATAACCGTTGACGAGGATATCACCGTCTCAATCCTTAAGAACCTGTTTGCAAAAGATCATGAGTTCGAGGAACTGAAAAATCCCGGAAAGCACAGAAGGGCTTCTGATGCCGCAGAGATGGAAAGCGCCGTTAAGCTCACTTTGGATTCTTCATCTATCGTTACCGAATATGCGGATTATTCTGACAAGAGAAAGGTCTTCTCCGACAACAGACCGGATGAGTTCCTGACCTTCGAGGATGTCCTTTCCGGAAAGGCTACGGTGGAAGAACTGACAGCCCAGCTCTCCGTTGAGCAGATGGCTGTATTATGTGTCGGATCCTTTGAGGCCGGAAAGATCTTAAAGGACAGCGTGGTGGGACAGGCTTCACTGGTGGTCCCCGGCGCGGCTGCGGAATCTCCCGTTATCGAAGACCGTAAGATCCCCAGGACGATCCTGGCGGACGGTCCTGCAGGCCTTCGTCTCCAGCCCCACTTTAAGGCTACGGCTGAAGGTGAGAGACTTGTGGGAGGAGCTACCTTCGGAAGATCTGTGGAACCTTTCCCTGATGATACTCCCGCAGATGCAGTGGATTATTATCAGTACTGTACGGCTATTCCCATCGCTACAGCCCTTGCCCAGAGCTGGAATATGGATCTGATCTATAACATGGGCAAGATCGTAGGCGAGGAGATGAAGCAGTATTATGTACACTTCTGGCTGGCTCCCGGAATGAATATCCACAGAAATCCCCTCTGCGGAAGAAACTTCGAGTATTATTCCGAGGATCCTTTCCTTTCAGGAAACTGCGCGGCTGCCGATACGGACGGCGTCCAGTCCTTCGGAGGACAGGGTACAACCATCAAGCATTATGCATGTAACAACCAGGAGGAGAACAGGATGTTCTCCAACTCCCACGTTTCCGAGAAGACCTTAAGGGAACTGTATCTTAAGGGATTCGAGATAGCTGTTAAGAAGTCCCAGCCTATATCGGTAATGACTTCCTACAATCTGATAAACGGTATCCATGCGGCCAATAACTACGACCTGATCCAGAACGTGCTCCGTGACGAGTGGGGCTTTGAGGGCGTTGTTATGTCTGACTGGTTCACGTCGCAGGATGTGGGATTCATGGGCTATGAGTCAGTGGTCTATCCCATATCCTCCAGCGTTGACTGTATCATCTCAGGAAATGACTGGCAGATGCCCGGCTGTCAGAAGAATATCGATGATATAATCGATGCGGTCAGGGACGGAAGTCTGCCTCTGTCAGATCTCATGTTCTGTACGGCCAATATATTAAGAACAGTAGTCAGGTGTTACAGTTAATGGAAGAGATATACGATTCTGAGTCCTTTACCAGCAGATATGACAAGGACGCCAACTGCGCGGTACTTACAGTCAAAAAGCATGTAGAGAGCGAACAGTACAGAACCCCCCTCATGAATGTGGCGGAGGTCATAAGAAAACATAAGAGCACGGATCTCATCATCGACAGGTCCGGGATCTCGGAAGTAAATGAAAATGACAGAAAATGGGTATCCAGGGTCTTTCTGCCTGCACTTGAAAAGGCGGGATGCAAAAGGGTATTCATGGTCATGCCGGAAGAAAACGAAAAAGGGGATGATGAATTCCCCTGCAGCGAACTGATCGAAAAGTTTGCCTTTGTAAAGACCTCATCCGTAGACGAAGCTCTTGAAAGGATAATGAAAGAGAAAGCTTCCGGACCTTCGGAGGAGATCCTTTCCATGACAAGAAAACAGGCCATAGAATATATGGGCCTGCCTTCAGATGCAAATGATTATCTGATAGATGAAAAGTTCTGGCAGCTTTCAAAAAGGTACAGAAAAGAAAATGATCCTGAAAGCGAGCAGAAACTCAATGACCTTTCGGCTGCATATGATATCGCTACCGGAAGAAGGGATAAAAGGGTAAAGGCGGAGAAGGTCAGGGAGGAGAAAAAGAAATTTCTGGGAAAGACTTCCGACGAATGGAAGAATCATTTTGCTTATACCTGGTATAAGTATCTTATCGGCATCATCATCCTGGTATCTGCTCTTAATATCGGATATAACATGTTCATCAAGCCAAAGACGGACAGTGGCATCGTATCCATCGGCCACTTTATCCTGGAAGGGGATTATTACGAGACGCTTCTTACGGAGAAGATGGATTACAAAAATCCTTACGTCAACTGCGTTGACTATGTGGTCCCCAACGATCAGGGAGAGGTAAACGGAGCATATGCGGAGCAGTCCGCCACAGCATGTTTCTACTGTGATCCCAACGTGGTGGTATTTGATTCGGAGACCTGCTGTTACTACTATGAATATCTTATCGATATGAGCGATATGTATGAAAGGCTCAGATCTGAACTGTCACCTGAGGCTTTCGCCAAGCTGACCCCCGTATACTGCAGCGAAGTTGATTATATGGAGCTTTTGAATGGCTACAATATCAAGATGGGCATGGAAGACAGCGTAGTGGAGGATCTTTCAGAATACAGCACGGAGCCTGTGATGATCGGTATCATGGTCAAAGATGAGGATTTCTACAGAAGGCTGGGATATCAGAACTGCTGGCCTAAGACGGCGCCTTCACTGGTATTTACCATTTACCAGCAGAGCAGGGATATGGCAGCTTCGGAAGATATGATCCTTCTGATCATGAAGGATCTGGCATAAGACCTGCCTGTTCCTTTAAAGAGACAAGTTCTTCATGAGTCAGGGGCCGCAGGGTCCCGGGCTCATTTTCGTTTAAGACGACATCGCCTATCCTGAAACGGCGCAGGGTCAGAACGCTCCTGCCAAAAGAGGCGATGATCCTTCTGACCTCATGGGTCTTTCCTTCGTAGAGGGTGAGAATGCAGCGTCCGTCCTCTTTAAGTTCAAGCTCCGAGGGCTTCAGTACTGTCTTTTTGCCTTCTTCTTCAAGTATAACACCGTCAATACATTGTTTTACGTGCTGCTCTGTGAGAGGATCCCCGGAATAAGTGACCTCATACATCTTGGGGATCTTGTATTTAGGGGAGGTGAGCCTGTGGGACAGCTCTCCGTCGTTGGTGATGATGAGAAGTCCGGTGGTGTGATAATCCAGCCTTCCAACGGGAGAGAGCTTTTTGCCCTTAAGGTTTTCCGGTATGTAATCTGCCACGGTGGGAAGCCTTTTGTCTTCCATGGCGGTCAGGACCCCGTCGGGCTTATCGAGGATGAAGTAGAGGTTTTCTTTTACGGCTACTTCGTTTCCATATACTGAAATATCGTCGGAAAGTTCCACCTTAAATCCCGGGTCGGTCACTACCTTCCCGTTAACGGAGACCTTTCCGCTCCTTATGATCTTTTTCAGTTCCGACCTGGTGCCTTCACCTGAGCCGGACAGTGCCTTATCAAGTCTCATAAGAGGATTATATCCTATCTGTGGTGTATAATCGAACCATGAGAACGGTCAATCTTGAAGCTGGTCATCCCGATGTTTCCACGGCTAAGGTCAGGCTTTATAACAGCATCTATTCCTCCAGGGCCCAGGGAGCAAAGGACATAAAGATCATCCACGGATACGGATCTTCCGGAACGGGAGGCGCCATCAGAAAGGCCTGCCTTTCCGAACTGGCTTCATATAAGAAGCGGGGGATAATAAAAGACTTCTGCCCCGGGGATAAGTTCGGCCCTATGTCTGCTGAGGGAAGAGATATTGTTTCAAGATACCCCAGGCTTAGAAGCGACAGCGACTGGGCCAGATCAAATGACGGGATAACGGTGGTAGTGCTTAAATGACGGAAGATACGTTCAACAAACGCTGGGAGGAATTCGAGAAGCGCTGCAGGTCATGTAATTCCTGCGGCCTTCGTAAGGATGCCAAAAACGTGGTCATATACAGAGGAAGCAGGAGAGCTCCTCTCATGATCATAGGCGAGGGCCCGGGGAAGGAAGAGGATGAGAAGGGACTGCCTTTTGTGGGCCAGTCGGGAAAACTCCTTCAGACCCTTCTGGGGATCTACGGCTTTAAGCCAAAGGACTACCACATCTGTAATATCGTCAAGTGCCATCCTCCGGAGAACAGACGTCCCGAGGCCTATGAGATAAAGGCCTGTAAGAAGCACCTGGCGGAGCAGTTTGAACTGGTAAAGCCCAGGGTGGTCCTGCTGTGCGGATCCACCGCCTATGAGGCCTTTTTCGGAGTCAAGCCGGTCATGCACGATGTCCGGGGGTTCTTCATCGAAAGGAACGGTTTTTATATCATGACCACTTTCCATCCCGCCTATGCACTTCGAAATGAGAAGGGAAAGATCCCTCTTTACGAAGACATGGGAAAAGTCAGGAAAAAGCTGGAAGAATTAGGGGCTGTATAATTTCTTTATTTTGCTGTTGCTTTTATAAATTGTCTTTGCTATACTATCGTTCGTCGATAATCTATTGACATTGCCGAATTGTGTAAGGGTAGCACTCCGGTTTCTGGCACCGTCTGTCTGGGTTCGAATCCTAGTTCGGCAGCCACAGCCTTCGGAACATGAGTTCCGGAGGCTTTTATTTTGCCCTTTCTTCTAAGTTTCAAATGAAAGCAAATGATTGACAGTGAAATAGGCGGCTGATAATATCAATGCATGATCAATCTCGAGAGAAGAAAGCAGATACTTGATATCCTGGCTCAGGAAGGTTCCATGAATACGAACCTTCTTTCACAGCGTCTGAATGTTACCGGCGCTACTATCAGGACTGACCTCCGTGACCTGGCAAGGGAGGGAGCCATCGTAAGATACCACGGCGGTGTCAAGCTTCCCGAAAAGCCCAGAAATGACATGATCGAGAACTATATGATCAGGTCCATCACCCACGTTGACCTTAAGCAGAAGATCGGCAGGAAAGCAGCCGAACTGGTGGGAAACGGAATGACCATATTTATGGATGCCAGCTCAACGGCTTTTCATATGATACCCTACCTCAAGAATACTGAAGACGTTACCGCCATCACCAACGGTATCAATACTGCCCTTGAACTTCAGAGATATAACAATTTCAAATCCATCATCCTCATAGGAGGCATGATGAGGCCACACTCCGGAACTATAGAGGGAGTCATGTGCCGTGAGATGATAAACCGCTTCAGCGCAGAATATTATTTCGTTTCCGGCAACGGCTTTTCAATAGAGCTGGGCCTTTCGGGCAATAACTTCTTCGAGCTGGAGCTTAAGAGGCTCTGCGCCGACAGATCAAGACATATCGTGGCTTTAGTGGATTCCACCAAGATAGGCGTGGACTCAGCTTCAGCATTTATCCCCTCATCGGGAATAGACTATCTCATCACTGACGATCAGATAGACGAACAGTCCCTGGCCAAGTGTGAGAGCAAGGGAATAAAGACCATAGTTTCCCGCTGATCCTTTTTCAGAAATCAGATTTTCCGAAATTGCTCCTGTATTTCTTGGGGGTGATATGGAGCTGCTTCTTGAACTGGGCGATGAAATAGCTTGTATTTGCAAAGCCCACTTTCGATGCGACTTCAGATACGGGGATATCCGTATTGATCAGAAGGTCCTCGGCTGCTTTTATCCTTACGGAATTAAGATACTCCGAAAATGTATGTCCGATAGTGGACTTGAAATACCTGGAGAAATAGCTGTAGCTCATGCCGGCTTTCTTTGCCATGCTCTCGGCGGTGATCTCGTTCATGTATTCCTTTTCGATGGCATCGAGCACGCCGGTAAGACGGTAGGAACTGATACCGTTTCTCTTGGAATCCTCCGACTCCAGTTCTCCGTTTATCCTGTCCCAGGTCCTGAAGACGTGAAGGGCGATGCTGGAAAGATCTGCTCTCATGGCCAGCTTGTAAAAGCTCTTCTTTTCGGTGCTCTCCTGGAAGAGCCGGTAGATGAGCCTGGGAATATCGGTATCATCAAGTTCCGTCGCCCTGAAGATCCTGGCCCCTTCCTTCCTGGAAAGGGTATAGGGCATGCTGTAGTGAAGATCCGAGTTTGAAAGGATGGTGGAGAACAGGAAATCCGTATCCGCCTGGATGCAGGCCAGCTTACAGCCGGATTTGACGCTGTAGGTGTGGACGTCGCCGGGGATAAGGACCAGCATATCTCCGCTCCTGACAGTATACTTGGATTTGTTTACCGTTACCGTCGCTTCGGAATTGGTCACATAGGCTACTTCGATGAAGTCGTGGTAATGGGGGACGTCGTTGCCGCTCAGGGAGTCTATGAGAAGACACTTGACCGGTTCCGCCTTTGTGAGCGAAGTCTGCTCGAGCTTCGCCCCCGGGAACTCTTTATTGAGTATCTCGGTGAATGATTCTAATTTAAATGACATGTTTCCCTCTCTATGGCATATCGTGATCAAATGTCACTATTATGTCCAATACAATTATAAACACAAGATTTTTGTCCATGCAAGTAATTCGTGAAAAATCGCGCGTTCTTATGTATAATATAAAATGTTTTCGAAAACGAGAGAGGTGACGTATGCAGGTCAATCCCATTATCTTGCCAAGCTGGCTCAATAACAAAACGGTCTTCCAGCAGGAGGTCCCCCTTCAGATCAGAGGAAAGGCGGCACCTTCGGTTACTATCACCCTGGAGATCTCGAAAGATCCCACCGACGGACGAAGGGTATCCAAGCTGGATACCGATTACGGAGTTATCTTAAGTCTTGAGACGAATACCTCCGAAAAGGGAGATTTTGTTTTCGACATTCCTGCATACAAGGCCTCCACCGATGCCTACACTTTCGTTTTCAAGTGCTTCTCCAATACGGTCACTTTCTCTGACATCAGATGCGGCGACGTGTGGATCTTCCTGGGATCGGAATTCCTGTCCATCCCCATGAAGAAGGCCAATGCCCCCTCGGCGCCCCTGAAGCGTCAGACCATCAATCATCTGAGATTCTTCACTCCAGCAAGAAACGGACTGGAGACAGATGAGAAGGATATTGCATTTGAACCCAAGACCCACTTTAAGGATGCAGCCTGGATCAAGGTCACAGATACGAAGGAACTGGCGGAAGTATCATCTTCCGCATTTGCCTTTGCATATTCCGTAGCAGACCATGTTAAGTATCCCATCGGAGTGGTGGATCTTTCCTATGAGGATTCCACTATCCTCAACTGGATCTCCGACGATATGATAGAGCAGTCTGTAGCCATAAAGGATTATCTGGAGGAACTGGGCCTTACCACCGATGAGGGAAGATATAGGGCCATGCTCAAGAAGGATGAGAAGAAGAGGAATACCGAAGATCTTAAAGAAGAGATCGAGAGGGATAAGAGTTTCTTCGATTTTGATCTCTCCAAGGAGGAGAAGGTCAGGGAGATGGAGGGAGCCCCCAAGACCGAGGAAGAGGTTAAGGAAGTTTCCACAGATCTTGATTTCCCCAATTCCGACAAGTCTTCCATGAAGAATAATATCGTCTCAGAGACGTCTTCAGGTTCTGCCAAGAACCTGGACTTCGGAATGTTCTCAGAGATAATCACCAAGACCGAGAAGAAGCAGGAGGATTCATCTTATATCAAGATGCGTTACCGTCCTTCCATCCTTTACAGGGCAAAGCTTGCTGCCCTTAAGGGACTGTCCATCAGGGGCATGTGTTTCTCTCCCTGCAAGGACGAGAGCCTTTTCGGAAGATATGATCTTCTGCTGATGGGCCTTATCGGCACACTGGCATCTGTTTTCGAGCCCAAGGAAGTTTACGACGATGCCCTGATGCCCTCCATGCTCTTTGTTACCATGCACCCGGGGGCCATCGATTACGATTTCCCTTACAAGGTCATCGAGTTTAACGAGAATCTTACGGCTTTCACCAGAAAGCTGAATATGCCCTGCGGACTTATAAGCCTTCACGACCTGCTGCTGCCGGACAAGACAAAGAGCTTTACTCTCGGTGTCAGGCTGGCGGTCAGCGCCCTTGGTATCCACGTGACTCCCAAGATGCCCAAGTCCTGCCCCGAGTGTTCTGGAGTAGAGAGGGCAGGCAACAAGCTTATACTCCAGTTCGACAATTTAGGCGACGGCTTAAGGCTTGCGGAAGGCGAGACGGAGCTCCGGGGTTTTGCCATCTGCGGTGAGGACCGTATATTCTATCCTGCCAACGCCAGGATCCTTCACGGTGTCCGTGTCATGGTGTGGAGCGATGAGATCGCGGAGCCTACCAGTGTAACTTACGGTTTTTCGCCCTTCCCCCACGATGCCACATTTAAGAATCTTTCCGATCTTCCGGTCATGCCCTTCAGGTTTGACAGGGAGCCCGCTTTCTATGCGCCGGATCTTTATTTCACCAGCTGCGACAAGCTGGAATTCACCGGTATCGCCAAAGAGGGAGATGACTTCGAGAGACTCAAGGTCTTTAAGACCTTTAAGGGCAACGGCGTCATCACTGCCGATGAGATGAACAAGACCGAGGGAGCCGCATCCCTTCATATCAGATATGAGACGGAAAATTCCCTTTACGGGTTTGAGCCTGTGCTTTCATACGTTTCCCTTATGGCTCCTCTGGAGATCAAGGGCAAGAAGAGACTTCTGGTGGATGTTTTTAATCCCGATACCAGAAAGAAGATCTTAAAGATCGAGGATTTCGGAGAGGGCGAGATAAGGCAGCAGCTCGTCTGGCAGACCCTTGTTTTCCCTTACAAGAAGGAAGGCACCATCTCCCTTGAAAGCCTCAAGTTCAGGATCGAAGACTCGGCCAGGAACGGCGAGATCTATATCGACAATATAAGGTTCGAGTGAGGAAGGCTACCCATGTTTGATAACCTGCTTCCCGCCATAGAAGAGAGTATCCGTGACGACAAGGGGGCCATGCCCGCTGTTTTCGAGGGACTTGAGCATATACTTGAGAAAAAGACTCCTACTGCCACTTCCAGCGTTCACCCGAACCATGAGCTTTTCTACTTAAGAAACGGAAAAGTGGAGTTCACCATATGCGGCAGGAAGGTGGCTGTGGAAAAAGGTTCCACTTTGATAATCAGGCCTAATACCGCCCACTCAGTACGGGTCATCTCCGATATAGCAGATACCATCGTCTTAAGGTTCGGTTTTTCCAGGGAGAGGGAAGATATGAGATTTGCACTTCCGTCCCTTGAGAGCTTTATGGATTTCGCCCAGGGCGAGGAAGCCATGGATGATATGCTCCCCTTTATCCTTTTATCCGGAAGCTACAAGAAGAGCATCGGAAACATAATGGAGCGGATCGTAGACGAGAAGAACGGGGATGAGATATCCAAGGATCTGATGATGAGGATCCTTACGGTGGAACTTATGGTCACCTTGTCCAGGGCCATGAAGAGGGAGTGGGAGGAATCACTTCGGGTCCGTAACGGAAAGGCCAGGGAACTGGTGCTTATCGCCAGGGATTATATAGACGCCAATTACGACAGGGGCATCACCGTTGCCAATGCCGCTTCCTATGTATATCTGAGCCAGGGATATTTCACCAGGGCCTTCAGGGAGGAGTTCGGAATGAGCCCCATGTCCTATCTGATGAAAAAGAGGATAGACAAGGCCTGCGAGCTTCTTGAGAATAATGAGATAAAAGTATCGGGCATCGCCCTTCAGGCCGGTTTTTCCAGTCCCCAGAGATTTAATGTGGCCTTCAGGAAACAGAAGGGCATGACGCCTATGGAATACAGGAAAAAACACGGCAATAATTTCGGCTGATAAGGAAAGGAAGATATAAGGATGTACGATTATGACAATGATCTGAATATACCACAGGAGAGCAGGGAGAATATGGATCTTCCCGCCATCGAAGATGCAGTGAGGACTATCCTTAAGGCTATCGGCGAGGACCCTGAAAGGGAAGGCCTTCAGGAGACCCCCCAGAGGGTGGCCAGGATGTATGCCGAGGTATTCTCGGGACTTCACCGGGACATCAGTAAGGACGTAAAGGTCTTCACTGAGACCGGAAATGACGAGATGATCCTTATAGGCGACATCCCTTTCTATTCCATGTGCGAACACCATCTCCTTCCTTTTCACGGAAAGGCTCACGTGGTCTATATCCCCAGGGACGGCAAGATCTTAGGACTTTCAAAGGTGGCCAGGATCGTGGATACCCTCTCAAGAAAGCCCCAGCTTCAGGAGAGGCTCACATCTGAGATCGCCGACAAGATCATTGAGTCCGTTAATGCTTCTTCAGTATGCGTGGTGATCGAGGCGGAGCATCTCTGCATGACCATGAGGGGCATAAGAAAGCCCGGTTCCAAGACTGTCACATCTGCCATGAGAGGCGGATGCAGGACCGATGCAAGGACCAGGAACGAAGCCCTGGCTCTCATCAACAGACCGAGGAACTCATAATATGATCATATCCTGCAGAGGCAGAAGCCTGGATACTTCAAACGGTACCCTGCTCATGGGGATCCTTAACGTTACCCCGGATTCCTTTCGGACGGAGGCAGGAACTTCAGGACTTCCGATGCTCTTTTCGCCGCAGAGAAGATGGTCCGTGACGGCGCGGATATCATCGATGTGGGCGGGGAATCCACCAGGCCCGGTTACACGGAGATCAGCGTGGACGAGGAGCTTTCCAGGATCATCCCGGTCATAAAGGGCATAACCGAGAATCTTGATGTTACCGTTTCAGTTGATACATATAAGTCTGAAGTGGCCCAGGGAGCCCTTGATGCGGGATGTCACATCATAAACGATATCTACGGCCTTCAGTATGATCCCAATATGGCTTCCGTAGTGGCAAATAATGAAGCGGCGGCAGTCCTTATGTTCAACTGCAGAAGAAACGGGGAGTGCCTCAGGGAAAATATAATCGACAGGGCCTTAAGGGAACTGTCGGGAAGCGTGGACAGAGCCGTGGCGGCGGGGATACCGGAGGATGCCCTGATCCTTGATCCCGGTATCGGATTCGGAACATCAAGGAGCCAGGATATCGAACTTATCGCATCTCTCGACCGGCTTTCCTTCGGGGGAAGGTTCCCGGTGCTCCTGGCCTGCTCCAGGAAGAGAGTGGCGGCAGATATCGCCGGCAGGGATACAATGCCGGAGGAGCGGGATGATATATCCATAGGTCTCGGCCTGGCCGGTGTCTCAAAGGGCGCTTCCATGCTCCGGGTCCACAATGTCAGGGCGGCCAAAGACGTTCTCCTGGGCTATGAGACTGCCCTGGGCATCTGAAGGAGGGAGGATCTATGGACAGGATCAGGATCTGTGATATGAAGGTCTTCGGCCACACCGGATGCCTTCAGGAGGAAAAGGATAAGGGTCAGTACTTCATCATCTCCTGCGAGATGGTATTTGATGAGATACAGGGAAAGTTCACCGATGATCTGAGGGATACGGCGGATTATTCCAAAGTCTATAAGCTGATAGAAGAGAGGACGGAAGGATCTTATTTTGACCTGATCGAACATCTGGCATATGTGATCGCAGGAGACGTGCTGGACTTCGACGAGCGGATCCTTGAAGTAATCGTAACCGTATCCAAGCCTGACGCTCCCATCGAGGGGGATTTCAGGACTGTGGAGACAGAGATCAGAAGGAGAAGGAATTGAAAGATCATAAGGCAGTCTTATCTCTCGGGAGCAATATGGGAGACCGGATGGGGAATCTGAGGTCTGCTGTCAGGGCCCTGTCGGAGGATGAGGATATCGGAGATGTAGAGGTATCCGGGGTCTATGAGACTGAACCTGTAGGGTATGATGACCAGCCTTACTTTCTCAACATATGCGTTAAGCTCTCCACATCCCTTGACCCTTATGAGCTTCTTCGGAAGTGTAACCTGATAGAGCAGGATCTTAAGCGGGTCAGGAAGATAAAAAACGGTCCCAGGACCATAGATCTGGATATCCTGACTTATGATGATCTGGTATCCGATGATCCGAAACTTACGATCCCCCATCCCAGGATGTATAAAAGAGCCTTTGTCTTATACCCCTACAGGGACCTGACGGGATATGACGGGCCTATACCTGAAGATAAGACCGTTACTTACGTAGGGGAATTTGACGGTTTTGAAGAAGGGTAAGTGTTGGTATATAATCAACAGGTCAGCCTCAGATGAGGGGAAACAGATAAATGGAGGTTTTCATGGCAGAAAACAGCAATAACGTTTCATCAGGAAACGGTAAGAATAATAACAGAAACGGCGGTTACAACCGCGGAAAGCGCCGCAATAACTACAATAACGGCAAGAAGTACAATAATAACAATAACAAGAACTCCGGCGAGAACCGCCAGGGCAAGGATCAGGGATCCCGCGGCAACAAGGGAGAGTCCAAGGACCAGCAGCCTAACCGTTCTGGTAACAGGAAGGGCGGCTACAACAACCGCGACAAGAAGAAGGATTTCAGATCCAGAAACCAGGATCAGGCTCCCAAGCCTATCCATGCCGAGGAGACCATAGAAGATATCAAGCGTGAGAACGACAGGCTTGAAAAAGAGATCTGGATCGATATTGCCGAGATCCATACGATCAAACTTGAATGACGGGGACCGGTCTTTGAGAAAAGGTAGATTCATTACATTTGAAGGTATCGACGGGTGCGGAAAGAGCACCCAGATCGGTATTGCCCAAAAGTTCTTAAATGACATGGGATACGAGACCATGATCGTAAGGGAACCCGGGGGAACAGTGGTAGGCGAGAAGATAAGGACCATCCTTCTGGATAAGAAGAATGACTCCATGGTCTCCATGACAGAACTCCTGCTTTATGAGGCTGCCAGAGCCCAGATAGTAGAGGAGAAGATCATTCCCGCTTTAGAGGCAGGCACCATGGTAATCTGCGACAGATTCTACGATTCCACCGCCGCATATCAGGGATATGCCAGAGGCCTGGGGACAGAGCTGGTGGAGACATTGAACGATATAGCCGCTAAAGACTGTTCTCCTGATATAACTTTCCTTCTGGACCTGACGCCCCGGCAGGCTCTTGAGAGAAGGAAGGCGAGAGGAGAAGATGAGGACAGGCTGGAGGCTATGGGAACATCTTTCCAGGAAAAGGTCCGTGACGGATATCTTCTCTGGGCCAAGTCCCATCCCAGGATAAGGACCATCGACGCTTCCGTAAGCGTAGAGCAGATCGGAGATGAGGTGATCTCATGTCTTTCGGCGATATTATAGGTCAGGAAGAGCTCTGCGAAAGGCTCGGTACCACCATAGGGCAGACTGTTGCCCAATCCTTTCTTTTCACGGCTCCGGCAGGTATGGGCAAGCATCTTTTCGCTGATGAACTGGCGAGATCGCTGGTGTGTTCAAACCCCACAAAGAGCGGCGGATGCGGAAAGTGTGACAACTGTGTTTATTTTAAAGCCGGGACCCATCCCGACGTAAGACGGTACGAGACCGATAAGGGAAAGAAGTCCATATCCGTAGCCACTATCAGGGAGGATCTGATCCCGGATACGGCCATGGCATCCCAGATAGCAGACAGGAAAGTCTATATCATCAATATCGGGAATATTGAGCTTAAATACCAGAACCTTCTTCTGAAGGTGCTGGAGGAGCCGCCCAGGGGCGTGGTGTTTATACTTCTCTGTACAGATGCTTCCCTGGTCCTTCCCACCATCATGTCAAGAGTGGTGGAGTTTAAGATGAGGCCATATACTGAAGAGGAGATCTTTAAGATCCTCTCAAAACATAATGAGGCAGATCTGCCTGAGGATAAGCTCCGGTTTTTCTCATCCTTCTCCGCAGGGATCCCCGGCAAGGGACTTACCCTTATGGGAGATGAGGACTTTATAAGCGAGAGGGAGGAAGTTTTCGAGCTGCTGTTGAAGATCCCCAAAAGGGATTACGCGGGACTTATGTACGAGGACTTTGAGTTCTTCAGCAGCAGGCAGGACAGGATAAGTGATATCCTTCTTCTTATGATGTGGTTCCTGGGAGATCTGTCGTCCCTTCTGGCGTCCATGGATACAAAGGGGATCAGGAATACGGACAAGGTGGACCGGATGCGCGCCTTCCTTTCCGAGAACAAGGGGATAACCCTGAAGAATATGTATAACGCATCCGAGGCGGTCACGGCCTTTAACCGGGACGTAAAAGCGCGGGTCAACTTTGAAGCGGCCTGCTGCACTATGCTTTTGAAAATGAAAAAGGAGTTTACATAAATGAGACGGACGGTCAATCTTAGATTTCGTGATGCCGGCAAGGCATACAGATTCACATGTGACGACATCGACCTGAAGATCGGCGATGCAGTCATGGTGGAGACTTCCATGGGTATCGATCTTGCCCATGTCATAGATGAACCCATCGAAGTGGAGGATTCCCAGATAGGGGAAGATGTCCTTCCGGTACTGAGGTTTGCTAACGAGAAGGAACTGGAGAGATACGAGCTCAAGAAAGAGAAGGAGCAGGAGGCCTACGAAAGATGTCTTCAGCTTATCGAAAAGCACCAGCTGGACATGAACCTTATCGATGCGGTCTTCGCCTTCGACGGCAAGAAGGTCATCTTCTACTTCACTTCCGACAACAGGGTGGATTTCAGGGAGCTGGTCAAGGATCTGGCGGCAGCTTTCCGCGCCAGGATCGAACTGAGGCAGATCGGTTCCAGGGACCAGGCAAAGCTGGTGGGCGGTATCGGCATCTGCGGCCGTGAGCTCTGCTGCTGCACCTTCCTGAACCACTTTGCTCCAGTTACCTTACGGATGGCGAGGGATCAGGGCATGTCCCTTAATCCCACAAAGCTCAACGGAGCCTGCGGAAGGCTCATGTGCTGCCTTCAGTTTGAGAAGGAAGCATATGCTGATGCCCACAAGAGGCTTCCCAAGACCGGAAAGAAGATCAGGACTCCCCACGGAGTCGGCGTGGTAAGCGATGTTAACCTTCTTACGGAAAAAGTTACCGTTAAGTTTACCCACGATGATATGGATGAGGTGGAGGTCTTTGACTGGGAAGGCCTGGAGCCCTTGAACTGTGGCGGTGAGGACTGCCCCGGCTGCGACGGATGTCCCGCAGGTTCATAAACAAAATGTAAACTCTGTTATATTGCCCTTGTTTTAGGACAAATATATGTAATAATAAACTGACTAACTCAATAAGGAGGGTTTTATTAATGGCTTATGTAATTTCAGATGCATGCATCTCCTGCGGTTCCTGCGCAGAGGTTTGTCCCGTTTCAGCTATTGCCGAGGGCGATACACAGTATCAGATCGATGCTGAGGCTTGCCTTTCCTGCGGTTCCTGCGAGGCAGCATGTCCCGTATCTGCTATTTCTGAAGAGTAATACGGAAATATAGACAATGAGAAATCGGCTTCCCGGATGTATAATATCCGGGAAGCTTTTTATTTTCGGAGGATCTCTTGGATACTGAAGATCTCACTTTGGAAGACCTGGGAAGACGGGGATATAAGATGTATCAGCAGAAGGAAGGTTTCCGCTTCGGGACCGATTCCGTACTTCTGGCCTGGTTTGCCGCATCCTTTGTAAGGAAGGGAAAGGCCTGTACCGCCCTTGAACTGGGAAGCGGATGCGGAGGAGCAAGCCTCTGTCTGGCTGCCAGAAGTGATGACGTATCCATAGATGCAGTGGAGATAATGGAAAAGCCGGCGGAGGTCTTAGAAGAGAATATAAAGCTCAACGGTCTGTCAGGAAGGATGATATCTTTTAACTGCGACATAAGGAAACTTCCCTCTGACATAAGATCGAAGCAGTATGATATCGTATTTATGAACCCTCCGTTCTTTAACAGGGGATCCGGACCTGCGGCAAGGGCAGAGGGTGACGGGGAACGTCTGGCAGGAAGGTTCGAAGAGAACGGCACGGCAGAGGACTTTATCTCCGTGGCCGCTTCAAGGGTCAGACAGTCATCAGGTTATATAATAATGGTGATGCACGGGGACCGGCTGCCTGAGATCATGAGCATATACGAAAAGTACAGGATCAAGCCCGTAAGGCTTATGGCTGTCCATCCCTTTGAGGACAGGAATGCGTCCATGTTCCTTCTGGCAGGAAAGAAAGGGGCATCGGGAAGTGATATGAAGATACTGCCGCCTCTTATCCTTAACAGAAGAGACGGAAAGGACAGTCCTGTCATGAGTGAAGAACTTAAGAGAATATATGAGGAGGAGCACACAGATTGCTTTATCTAGTAGGAACACCCATCGGTAATCTGGGGGATCTTTCTCCCAGGGCTAAGGAGATCCTGTCACAGGTGGATCTTATTGCCTGTGAAGACACAAGAAGGACAGGACTCCTCCTTAAGGAATTCGGTATCGAAAATTCCCTGATCTCTTATCATGAGCATAATAAGGCCAGTAAGGGAGAGATACTCATTAATAAACTCAAGGCCGGGATGGATATAGCCCTTGTATCAGATGCTGGCATGCCTTCCGTCAGTGATCCCGGAGAACTTCTTGTAAAACAATGTATAGCAAATGATTTACAGGTCACAACGGTGCCGGGGCCCGTGGCTGCTGTTACGGCCCTTGTATTGAGCGGCCTTGACACTACACATTATCACTTTGAAGGATTTCTTCCTTCTGAGGGCGGTCCCCGTAAGGAACGGCTCAAGGCCCTTACTTCCATTGATGAGACCATGGTGATCTACGAGGCTCCCCACAGGCTTTTAAAACTTATAGGGGAACTGAAGGAATACGGTTTTGGAGATTCTTCCGCCGCCTTCTGCCGTGAGCTTACGAAGAAGTACGAAGAGGTGGTCCGCCTGACCGTTTCAGAGGCGGAGCAGCATTTTACTGCAACAGCTCCCAAGGGAGAGTTCGTAGTATGTCTTGAGCCCCTTAAGAAAGTGGCGGAATATTCTGATGAGGATACGGATGCCCTGATCCGGAGATTTCATGAAGAGGGCATGTCCACAAAGCAGATAGCATCCGAAGTTTCTTCCATAACAGGAAAAAATAAAAAAGTATTATACTCTTATATCATAAATCTGTTAAAATAATAGATGTATCACTTGAACGGAGATATATCATGGAAGAACTCGGAAGAGAAGAACTGCTCTCATATATCAGCGACATGCCGTTTTCTGACTTCCTGCCGGTCCTTGAAGGTTCGGTGTTCTGTACATTTGTGATCAAGCCCTGGGAAAAGAGGATCATGTTCTCCGACAAGATGAAAGAGATGATCGGCCAGGAGGCCTCTGAGGAAATGCTGCTTACAGCTTTCTTCCAGTATATTCCCGAAGATGAGAGAGCAGAGGTTGCAGGTACTTATGATGCCGTTATCGGTGAGCTGACTTCAGACAGGTTCGAGCATGTTTCCCTGACCCATTCCATCAGACGGTCTGAATCCGAGATCTTTAAGATCAGCGTAGATATGGAGATCGTCAACATCGGAAGCAGCAGATATATAGCAGGCGTTGTTTCCGACAAGTCGGAGGATATCTCCCGGAAGGCGTATAACCAGCTGTTCGGTGAAGGCTCCGACACTTATCTTTTCACTTATGATGTCTTTGAAGACACATGCTATATGAGCAATAAGTTCGTGGAGGATTTCGACCTTGTCAGCAGTGTTGTCAAGAAGTTCTCTTCTGAGATCCGCAACTATATCCATCCTGATGACAAGGATAAGATAACAGATCTTTTTAACGGCTTTATCGACCACCAGGACGAGGGTAAGGGGATCATTATAAGATTCCTGGCTCCCGGAAGGGGAGAGCTCCATCTGAGGTTTGACGGATTCTCCGATGCCGGAACAGACGGCAGGATGGGAGGAGATTCTAGATATGTTTCAGGCTCATTTTCTGACGTTACAGGTCTTATATGTGAGACCCGCAAGAAGGACAACATAATCGATGTCTCAAATGCAATCGTCTTTACTGCGGATATCAATCTTTCCACCATCAGGTTTTCGGAGAATATCAAGGAGATATTCCCGGAGGTCCCTCTTGAGATCTCAGGTGACTTCGTGGAGATAATGGCTGAATATGTTATCGAAGAAGACAGGAAGAGATTCAGGAATTCCTTCCACAGGATCATAACCGAGATTGGCAGGAGCTTTTCCATGGAGATCAGGGTCAGGACAAAGGAAGACAAGATCATCTGGCTGGCCTGCCGCGGAAGATCCTATACCGATACGATCACCAAGATAAATACCATAGTCGGTACGGCTTTCGACCTTTCCCAGATGAATGAGGTCAAGGAGACGGTGGAGAAGAAAGAAGCCTGCCACGAGCTGACGGGACTTCCCACCAGGGACAAGCTCACATCTGACGCCCAGAGGCTCATCAGGGATAAGGATATCCTGACGGCTGCCATCATCCTGGCAGATATCAAGGATTTCTCGGCTTTTAACGACAGATACGGAAGATCCGTAGGAAATGAGATCCTTCTGGCCCTTTCGGACCTTCTCAAGAGTTACTGTCCCCAGGATACGAACGTCTATCATATAGGCATCGATACATTCGCCATCCTGTGGCCTGATGCCACCCAGAAGACAGTTACCGATTTCATGACGAATATCCACGAATATACGATCCAGCCCCTGGAGACGGGACAGGGATCCTTCTTCATATCCTTGGGCCTGGCAGCTGCTTTCTATCCCGAGAGCAATACTGTTGAGGAACTTCTCACACACGCAGAGATCGCCCTTCACAAGGTCAAGCAGGATAAGAAACTCAAGTACTCCATCTTCTCTCCCGTCGATATGCACGAGCTGAAGGAGAGGGTGGACTTTGAGGTCCAGATCTCCCAGTGTATCAGGAACAACATGGAGAACTTCCAGCTTTACTACCAGCCTCTTTTCGATGCAAAGAGCGGGGAGCTCGTAGGCGCTGAGGCCCTTCTCAGGTGGCAGACTCCTTCCGGAGAACTGGCTAATCCCGAGAAAGTCGTTGCTGCTCTTGAGACGGCGGACCAGATGGGTCCTGTGGGTTCCTGGATCTTAAACGAGGCTGCAAAGCAGTGCGCCAAGTGGATCTCCAAGGGCGCTCCCAAGGAATTCTATATCCATGTAAATGCTACTGCGGACGATCTCATCAAGAAGGATTTCGCCCAGGAGGTAATGAGCGTTATAGACAGATATAACCTGTCCCCGGCAAACCTTCTTATAGAGCTTACGGAGACATCTTTTATGAAGAATATGGCTCTTTGCAGAAAGAACCTTTTCGACCTTAACAACAACAATATCAGGACTGCCCTTGACGACTTCGGTTCCGGCTACTCTTCCTTCAACTATCTGAAGGAACTGCCCGTAAGCGAGATCAAGATAGACAAGACCTTCGTAGACGACATGGAGACCGTCGAGTTCAACAGGGCATTCATCTCCGCTATGACCGAGCTGGCCCATTCCATCGGCATCGGGGTCGTGGTAGAGGGTATCGAGACCGAGTCCCAGGCTAATGCCATCAAGGATATGGGTGCCGATATATTCCAGGGTTATTACTTTGGAAAGCCCATGTCTGTTTTCGCTTTCTGGAATCAGTACTTTTCTTGAATTTCATCACATAAATAACTATAATTAACGGGTTATCACTTTATTTAAGGAGGCTCATTATGTCTGAGAAGAAGCCCTTTTACATCACTACGCCCATTTACTATCCTTCGGGCGACCCGCACATCGGTCACTGCTATACGACCCTCGCCTGCGATGTCGTTGCCAGGATGAAGCGAATGCAGGGCTTTGATGTAATGTTTCTCACAGGTACTGATGAGCACGGACAGAAGATAGAGAAGAAGGCGGCTGAAGCCGGCGTCACACCTAAGGCATATGTAGATGAGATCGTCGAGAATTTCAAAAAGCTCTGGGGCACCCTGGGCATTACTTACGACCGCTATATCAGAACAACTGACGATTACCATATCGAGTCTGTCCAGAAGATATTCAAGAAACTTTACGACACCGGTTATATCTATAAGAGCGAATACAAGGGGAAGTACTGTACGCCCTGTGAGTCTTTCTGGACAGAGAGCCAGCTGGTGGACGGCAAGTGCCCCGACTGCGGACGTGAAGTAACGGATGCATCGGAGGAAGCCTATTTCTTCAAGCTCTCCCAGTTCGCTCCCCAGCTCAAGGAACTGCTTCTTGATGAGGAGAAGGATTTCCTTAATCCCAAGTCCAGGGTCAACGAGATGATCAACAACTTCATCGAGCCCGGCCTTCAGGATCTCTGCGTCTCAAGGACCAGCTTTACCTGGGGCGTTCCCGTGGATTTCGATGAGGGACATATCGTATATGTCTGGATCGACGCATTATCAAACTATATCACGGCCCTTGGCTACATGAACGAAAAGTACGACGACTATGAGAAATACTGGCCTGCTGATATGCATGTAATGGCCAAGGAGATCATCAGGTTCCATACCCTTATCTGGCCTGCCATCCTTATGGCTCTGGGGGAGCCCCTTCCCAAGAAGGTCTATGGCCACGGCTGGATCACTTTCGGCGCCGCAGGCGGCAAGATGAGTAAGTCTGTAGGAAACGTAATAGATCCCTTCGTACTCTGCGAGAGATATGGCGTAGATGCCTTAAGATATCATCTTCTCCGGGAGATGCCCTTCGGTGCGGATGCTCCTTACTCAAATGAGATGATGTTCAACAGGATCAACAGCGACCTGGCAAACGATCTGGGAAATCTCGTTTCCAGAACTGTTGCCATGGCCATCAAGTATTTTGACGGAACCCTTCCCGCGGATAAGGAGTTTAACGATTCCGACGAGGATCTTCTGAAGATGACGGACGAGCTGCCTGATTTCGTATCAGAAAACTTCGAGTCCCTTCATATATCCGATGCCCTTGCTAAGATCTTTACGGTCATCGCCAGAGCAAATAAGTATATCGACGAGAACGAGCCCTGGGTACTTGCCAAGGACGAGTCTAAGAAGGGAAGACTGGCGGCAGTCCTTTACAACCTGCTCGATACGGTCAGAAGATGCGCTATCCTTCTTTCTCCCGTTATGCCCCATATCTGCCCTGAGATCTTTGAGCAGATCGGAGCATGCGAGTGCTGCACCACCTGGGAGGCAGCCTCCAAGAGGCATGCTCTTAAGGCTGACGTAACAGTACAGAAGGGAAGAGTGCTCTTCCCCAGGATCGATATCGAGAAGGAGCTGGCTGAACTTGAGGCTCTTAACAAGCCTGCAAGAGAGCTCCCCCAGGAGCCTTTGAAGGATCTTACAAAGTTCGACAACTTCGCAGCCCTTGACCTGAGAGCCGTAAAGGTCCTTTCCTGCGAGAAGGTGAAGAAGTCCGACAAGCTCCTGCTGTTCAAGGTTGATGACGGCTTCGGCGAGAGACAGGTCCTTTCCGGCATCGCCAAGTATTACGAGCCTGAAGATCTTATCGGCAAGACCCTTGCCATGATCGTAAATCTGGAGCCCAGAAAGATGATGGGCCTTGAGAGCAACGGCATGATCATGTCAGTTAGGGACGGTGACAAGTTCCGCGTTATCGAGCTGGGTGACGACATCAAGCCCGGTGCCGACATCTCATAAGATATGATATTTGATACACATGCACATCTTTACGACGGCAGATACGAAGAAGAAGGTATCTGCCCGGAAGATGTGCTTTTTCGTGCAAAAGAAGCGGGAGTAACAAAGATACTTATCCCTGCCGACAGCGAAGAGACTTCCCGGGAGGCAATTGACTACGTAAGAAAGTACGACGGTCTTCACGGCGTATCCCTGTACTGCTCTGTTGGCGTCCATCCCCACGAGGCTAAGACCTGGAGTGAAGAGACCGAAAGACAGCTCAGGGAGTGGCTCAAGGAAAGGGAAGAGCTGAAGATAATGGCTTTAGGCGAGATCGGACTGGACTACCACTATGACCTGTCTCCCCGGGATATCCAGAGGGATGTCTTCAGGCGACAGCTTAAGATAGCTAAGGAATTCAATATCCCCATCATCCTTCACGAGCGGGAGGCAACAGGAGACTGTATGGATATCTTAAGAAGCGAAGAACTTATCGCTTCTCCGGGAGTATGCCACTGTTGTTC
>JAGAFH010000138.1 GCA_017612755.1 Clostridiales bacterium | reverse complement strand
TCGTTGCTGACAACGATCTTGTCCGGAAACTCATCAAGAACGGTCAGGTGGCTACCTGTTATGTGGATGATATGGGACTTCTGGCATCCGGCACTGACTTTAACCCTAATGGTTCCACCTGTGCCATCGAAGGTATCCTGTCGCCTGACGGAAGGATCCTCGGTAAGATGGGCCACAGTGAAAGATATGATCCTGATCTTACTAAGAATATCCCCGGAAACAAGGACCAGAAGATCTTCGAGTCCGGTATCGCTTATTTCCTCTGATGAACAGGGAAGAGGTAATTTCAATATTAAGCACAAATGAGATTCTGCCCGCCAACAAGTTCGGGCAGAATTTCTTGTGTGATGAAGATATTATTGACAGGATCTTAGAAGTTTCAGGCATTACTGAAGAAGATAAGGTCATTGAGATCGGCCCAGGCATCGGAGCCCTTACGGGAAAGATCTCTGAAATGGGAACTGATCTTACTGCAGTCGAGATAGATCATAAGCTGGCTTCATTTCTTAAAGAAGATCTTCCTTCCGTAAATATCATCAGGTCTGATTATCTGAAGCTTACTGATTATGGTGAAAAAGATTATTCCTGTGCCATCAGTAATATCCCTTATTATGTGATGACTCCGATCATCATCAAGCTGATCACAGATCTTAAGAACAGCAGGAAGATGACTTTTATGATCGAAGAAGAGGCTTTCAGGAGGATCGATGCCCCTGTAAACAGCAAGCAGTACGGCCCTTTGAGCATTATGTGTTCTCTTTACGGCGATATAAAGAAAGAATTTTCCGTACCAAGGGAATGCTTTTATCCCATGCCCCATACCACTTCAGCCGTCATTACTCTTACAAGGAAAGACAGCGGTATATATCCTGATAACGGGTTTTATGATCTTCTGGTTAAGTGCTTTTCCCAAAGGAGGAAGAAACTGATAAACAACTGTCCCTTAGTTAAAGAGCCTCTGATCGGAATGGGGAAGGATCCGGACCGGGTCAGGGCAGAGGATCTTAAGCCTTCGGAATATGCTGTTATCTACGGCAAGATACGTGACTTAATGCTATAATTATATAAATCTATTTTTGGTGGTAGTTATGAAGAAACATTCCAATTCCAATCCTGACAGCTTGCTCCGCAAGTATTCCGATACTTCCGTTATGAGGAAAAGAAAAGGGCAGAAGGAAGATCTCCCTTTAATGACGACTTATGAGCAGAGATTTAAGGGCGGAAGCATGTCCAAGGATCTTACGGCAGAAAAGATCGAGACCCTTGACGAGAAGATAGAGAAGAGAAATAAGCTTAAGGAGCCCACGAACCAGCTTATGCCAAGACGGGTCTCAGTTGAGATAGCAGGAAACAGATATCTTCTCGGAAGTAATGATGATATGAGCGATCTGAGGATCAAGAGGATAGCTTCCCTTGCTAACAGGATCCTTTCGAATGCCAAGGACAATAATCCCGGCCTTACCAATTCCAAGATAACTACCTTAGCGCTTATAGATGCTTGTGATGAACTTCTTTCATTTCAGGACGAGAACAGTAACCTGAGGACAGAGCTTATGTATCTGCAGCAGAAGGTGATGCTGGAAGAAAAGCAGATAGTAAAAGATCCTACACCTATGGAGCTTCTTGCCCGGGAGAATGAAGAAGATGAGAAAAAAGATTGAGCTTCTGGCTCCTGCCGGATCACTGCCCATCCTGAAGGCTGCCGTTGACAGCGGTGCAGATGCCGTATATATCGGTGCCGATATCTTTAATGCCAGGATAAATGCTGACAACTTTTCTATGGATGATATCTCCGAGGGCTGCTTATATGCCCACAGGAGAAGTTCCCTTGTTTATCTGACCCTCAACACCCTTGTCAACGATGATGAGCTTGAAAGCGCCCTGGAGCTTGCTTCAGATGCTTATAACGCAGGTATCGATGCTATCCTTATCCAGGATAAGGGGCTTTTGGAGCTTATCCATAAGACATATCCCCAGATACCCCTTCATGCCAGCACCCAGATGAACATCTATTCAAGAGATGATTTTTCTGCCCTGAAAGATATGGGGGTAAGAAGGGTAGTGGTGCCCAGGGAGCTTTCTGTAAATGAGATCTCTGACAGGGCCAGACTTGCTGCCAGGGAAGGGATAGAGCTTGAAGTCTTTGCCCACGGCGCCATCTGCGTCTGTTATTCAGGCCTGTGTCTTTTCTCTTCTATGAACAAGAGCGGCAGCAGATCGGGAAACAGGGGAGTCTGCGCCCAGCCCTGCAGACAGGAATATATATTAAGAAACGGCGAAAAGGATGAATTAAGAACAGGCCACCTTCTGTCTCCCAAGGACAGATCTTCAGCAGATCTTATACCTGAGCTTATAAAGGCCGGTGTTGCTTCTTTAAAGATCGAGGGGAGGATGAGAGACAGCGGATATGTATCTTCTGCCGTCAGAGCCTACAGGACCCTTATAGACGCATATTATGAGGGCACATACTCCAAGGAGACCGTAAAGAACGTAAAAGATGCCCTTCTTGTTAACTTTAACAGGGGAGGGGACTTTACATCCCAGTATCTTACAGGCAAAAAGCAGGAAAACTTCCTTTCCGGTGAATTCGTCGGGAAATTCGGCCTCCGTATAGGATTTGTTTCTTCTTCAGATCCGAAAAAGGGTACTATTGCCGTAAAGACAAAGGAAGGATCTCCCATCCCCGTAAAAGGTGATTATATCTCCATAAGGGAAAAGAATACGGAAGTATGTTCCTTCCCGGTCGGTAAAGTTCATGAAGCCCCAGGCTCCGTTACCCTTAAGGGACTTCATCCCGATATGATCTCTAAGCTCAATAAAAATGCCAATGTCTATCTTATGAGCCATGACTTTTCCTCAGGAAGCGCCATAAGAAAGACGCCTGTAACTATATCCGTAGATATAGAAAACGGTAAGATCTCCGCAAATGCCAGGGTCACTTCAGGGATATTCAGCGAAGTCTTTGCCCAGACAGAGACGGTGGACCTGGATCTTTCCTATGAGGGACATGCCGTAGAAGAGGACAGGATCAGATCCCAGTTTATGAAGACGGGAAATACTCCTTTTTCTGTTGAAGAAGTATATTTCACTAAAGATACATCTGCCTGCTGTCCCATAAGCCTTTTAAATGACATAAGAAGAGAACTTACGGATGCCCTGGTAAATGAGATCGACTTTACTTCATCCCACATGACGGGATTTCCTGAAAGTTCTGAAGAAGTAAAGAGAGAGATCCTTAAGACTTCTGAAGAGATCAGATCACTTTATTATTTCCCGGCTGTAAGAAGGATAAAGGGCGATCTTCGAAGAGATGCCGATATCTATGCTTTCTCCATATTTGACATAATGGACCGGAAGATGTTTATGAGGATAACAGAGCTGATATCAGGCAATGATGTAAAGGCTTGTGTGGTTATGCCCGATGCTTTCCATGACAGGATCTTTTCTTCTGCAAGCAATGCTTTACAGGCTTTTTCTGAAGCGGTAGGAGAGAAGTTTATAGCGATCATCGACTCTGATGTTTACAGCAGTTCTGATATCTATGAGAGATTAAAGGTTAAGCATTTTGCTTCTTTCGGATCCAACATATTTAACGGTAAAACTTTAGATTACACATTAGAAAGATGTGACGGAGCCTGCATCTCTTATGAGATGGCCCCTGAAGATACCATCAATATGATGTCAGGAAGATCCGGAAAAGGAGGGACGGTCCTTGTCCACTCCGGAGGTCCGATCCCCTGGATGCAAAGTGATTTCTGTCCTCTGGGCTGTCACAGGAACGGCTGCAGGGAATGTTTTGACAGGGATAATGTAATGCTGGTCTCCAAGGATACAGGAAATGAATGTGTCCTTATCTCCAGGCCTGCGGACTGCTCCTCCTCTATATGGGGGGACGCCAAGAACCTTTTCGATTATAATGATTCTACAGTTCTTTCAGAGCTGGGATATGATGTGATCCAATGTTTTACGGAGGTGTGATATATGGAATTTTGTGATCTTCCAATCGAAAAATGCAGAGAGGATGCGGTCATCCCCACATATGCTAATGAAGGCGATGCCGGCATGGACCTTTACAGCTGTGAAGACATCCTCGTCCATCCCGGACAGAGCGTTCTTGTACCTACAGGACTTAAGATGGCGATCCCCATCGGATACGAAGTCCAGATCAGGCCCAGGAGCGGTATATCCTTCAAGACACCTCTTCGTGTACCCAATTCCCCCGGAACCATCGACTGCGGATACAGGGATGAGGTCAATGTCATCATATATAATGCTTCCATCAGGGAAGAGGCTTCAGATGAGAACCCCTTCACCCTTAATGACAAGGGATGTAAGCACGGAACTTATCTTATAAAGAAGGGTGACCGTATTGCCCAGATGGTCTTTGCCCGGGTAAGTTATGTTGCTCCGGTTGAAGTGGATTCCGTCCTTGCAATTGGACAGAACAGGGGCGGAGGCTTCGGTTCATCAGGCATCTCCTGATTCTATATTAGAAAAATAAGTCTTTTGGTGGTATAATACTTTAGCTATTTTATCTGAAGGAGGCCGTTTATGCTCGAGATCTACAGATCATCAGAAATAAAGCAGACTGTCTCCAAACAGATCTACAGGACTACTGAGACTGATACCATCACCAATGACTGCTGGATAAATCTTTTTTCTCCTACGGAAGCCGAGATCTCCAAGATAGAGACGGAACTCAATATTCCCCAGGAGTTTTTAAGATATCCTTTGGATGAAGAAGAGAGGCCCCGTATCGACTATGATGACGATACAGGTATCGTTCTTGTCATCGTTGACGTGCCTTATTCCAGAAGGGAGAAGGACCTCATCAAGTATGAGACTACGCCTCTCGGTATCATTCTTGCAGATAAGCACATAATAACTGTTTCACTTAAGCAGACCCCCATACTCGATCACTTTATCGAGAACAGGATCAAGGATCTTTATATTCCTTTCAGGACAAGATTTACTATCCAGATCCTCTTTGCCGTTGCCAGGGAATACTTAAGGCTTTTGAGATTCATCGATAAGACATTGGAAGTTGCCGAGAGCGAACTCGCCAAAGAGATCTCTAACAACCAGCTCTATAAACTCCTTGAACTCAGTAAGTCCCTCGTATATTTCGCTTCATCCCTTAAATCCAACGAGGCTGTTCTTGAGAAGCTGATGAGAGGAAGGATCATCAAACTCTACGATGAAGATGAGGACCTTCTTGAGGATGTTGTTATCGAGTATAAGCAGGCTCACGAGATGGCTGATATCTACGCCAATATCGTAAGTTCCACCACTGACGCTTATGCCTCGATCATCAATAACAACGTAAATGACATAATGAAGATCCTGGCTGCCGCCACGATCTGTCTTACGATGCCCGATCTGATCGGTTGCTTTTTCGGTCAGAACTGTCCGATGCCCTGGGACGATACTTTTGCATCTAATCCCATACCTTTCTTTGCATTACTCTTCGGATGCATCGCCAGCGTTGTTATAAGTGCCTTTATCCTTAAGAAGAAAAACATGTTATGACACGTGGATTTATCGGAGTAGAAGGAGAGAAAAAGGGGAGAAGAAGAGGCGGTAACTTCATTGTCAGAAGTGCCCTTTATCTGAGCCTTATTGCCGGAGCTCTTATCTTCTTTATCGTCCTTACGGTCCTTTCGTCCAATAATCTTATGAACCTGGATAAGACTGAGATCTCTAACGTTCCTTCAAATATCCTTCCTTCATATTCAACCTGCAGCTTTGAATCCTTTGACGGCCAGACTACTCTTTCCGGCTGGTTCTTTAAGTGTGAAGACCCTATTACTACTGTTATCGTAGTCCATAACACAGGTGACAACAGACTTCAGTTCGGAGTCAATATGGTCGATATGATCGAAGGGTGGCTTGATAACGGATATAATGTATTTCTCTTCGATCTCAGAAATTCCGGTGAATCGGAAGGAGATATAAGTGCCTATGGTTATCTTGAGTGGCAGGACGTTATCGGAGCCATTGCCCAGGTAAGATCCATCTCGGTCACGACAGACGTTGTCTTATACGGTATCGGTACCGGATGCACTTCCTGCGTTATCGCTTATGACCAGCTTCTTGATGCGGATCTTACCGAAGCGGAACAGCTGGAGTATAGTGACGATCTTTTAAAGCTCGGTTTTGACAAGTCCTATATCAGGGGAATGATATTTGATTCTCCTGCCAAGAATTCCGACGACTATATTAAGCCTGTAGTCACACAGAATGAGTTTCTCGGCGTTATTACCCAGCATTTTGTTCCTTATGCCATCAGGGTCTCTACCGGCGGTACAGAACCTGTTAATCTGGTTGCCGAGATCTCAAGGCTGCCCGTACCGGTATGTATCATCTACGGAGGCCATGATACTTTCATCGGCGCTGATAAGATATCCCAGCTGGTTACTGAAAGGAACAGGCTTAACTCCGGTATCACCACATCCCTGATGGTCCCCGGAGCCGGTTATCTTGAGTCTTTCAGGATAGGTAAGGATACATATATCGATACCGTCATGGATTTTATGACATCTTTCTTTATCAAGGAGTGATCTTATGGGAAAAGATATATTCATCCTCGGTATTGAATCTTCATGTGATGAGACTGCCTGTTCCGTTGTCAGAAACGGCAGGGAGATAGTAAGTAATATCATTGCTTCCCAGGCTGATTTCCACGAGCAGTACGGGGGAGTAGTTCCTGAGATCGCTTCCAGGATGCATGTGGATGCTGTCTATCCCTGTATAGAAAATGCACTAAAGGAAGCCGGAATGGCTCTTTCTGATATAGATGCGGTAGCCGTAACTTACGGCCCCGGCCTTGTAGGAGCGCTTCTTGTAGGCCTTTCTGCCGCAAAAGGACTATGTGCTGCTTCCGGAAAACCCTTAGTGGGTGTTAACCATCTCCACGGACATATATGTGCCAACTATCTGGCTTTTCCGGAACTTGAGCCGCCTTTTCTCTGCCTTTGTGTAAGCGGTGGAAATACGGCCATTGTTCATGTTAAAGATTATCTCGATCTTGAAGTCCTGGGGAAGACCCGTGACGATGCGGCAGGGGAGGCCATAGATAAGATCTCGAGAGTGATCGGCCTGGGTTACCCCGGAGGCCCCAAGATGGATAAGGCCGGCCAGGGCGGTGATATTCATGCCTACACCTTTTCAAAGACCCATATGGGTGATACACTTGATTTCTCGTTCAGCGGTATCAAGACATCTGCCTTAAATCTGATAAACGGCATGAGGCAGAAGGGAGAAGAGCCCGTCCTTAAGGATTTTGCGGCTTCATATCAGCAGCATCTTTCGGATATCCTTCTGGAAAATACTCTTAAAGCAGCCCAAAAGACAGGCATAAAGACCATATGTCTTGCCGGTGGAGTAAGTGCCAACTCATTCCTTCGTAAGTCTTTTGACGGGGCCAGCAAAAAACATGGTCTGAAGCTTTGCTATCCGCCATTGGGACTTTGCACCGATAACGGGGCAATGATAGCATCTGCAGGCTATTACGAGTATATTAACGGCATGAGGGACTCATTGGATCTTAATGCAAAGCCCTCATTAAAACTTGGAGGAAACAATGCCTGCGGGTAAAGGAATAAAGATAATAGCTGAGAATAAAAAAGCCTTCCACGATTATTTTATCGAGGAAAAATATGAGTGCGGAGTTGTTTTGTCCGGTACGGAAGTAAAGAGCCTCCGGGCCGGAAAGGTCAACCTCAAAGACAGCTATGTTACGGTAAAAGAGGGTGAGATGTGGCTTGTAGGAGTCCATATCAGTCCTTATGAGATGGGAAACAGGTACAATCTCGATCCTATGAGATCAAGAAAGCTCCTGATGCATAAAAGAGAGATTATCAGGCTTTTTTCTACCATCAAGCAGGACGGACTTACCCTGGTGCCCACAAAATGCTATTTTAAAGACGGAAGGGTAAAGTTTGAGATAGGACTGGCCAGAGGTAAGAAGAATTACGACAAACGTGATGCAGAGGCTAAAAAACAGGCTAAGCGTGACATAGAAAGGGCTATGAAATATAATTAAACCATGCTGAAAGAGAAAAACCGTGAAAATGATCTTTCAATATTCTATGTGGTTGCATCCGTAGTCTTATGGATCATCACTTTAGCATGGATGTATCTGATATTCTTTCTGTCATCTGAAACAGGTGATGAGTCCACAGCCAGGAGCATGGGTTTTGTAAATTACATCAATTCCATTTTTGGTGATACAGGTATCACTGAG
>JAGAFH010000137.1 GCA_017612755.1 Clostridiales bacterium | reverse complement strand
CTTTCATATGCTATCGGTGTTGCTCAGCCTACATCAATCCTTGTAGACACATTCGGAACAGGTAAGGTTTCAGATGAGAAGCTTACAGAGGCAGTTCGTAAGGTATTCGATCTTCGTCCTGCAGGAATCATCAAGATGCTCGATCTTCGTCGTCCTATCTACAAGCAGACCGCAGCGTACGGACATTTTGGCCGTAACGACCTGAATCTTCCTTGGGAGCAGACAGATAAGGTAGAAGAACTCAAGGCAGCAGTACAGTAAAAAGTAAGTGATATATATAGAATCGAGACAGATATTTGAACAGGGGCCTATCTATTTGATAGGCCCCTGTTAGTTATGTAAGCTGCACGTTTTCTTTTCCAAAAGCTTCGCATAATGCGGAAAGCGTTCTTTTATCGGCGCAGACGCTCTGTGAACGGCCCAGAGCTTTCACCTGTTTGGTTTCCTTGAGGTAGATCTTTACCTCGTCTCTGCCGTCACTCTCGGCGATCAGTTCATCCAGCCTGGAGGCTCCTGCCTCGTAGGCTTCCTTATTCTCAAACTGTATCCAAACAGTCTTGGGTACTTCTTCAAAGGTCATTACCTTGCCGGCGATCAGCTTGGCACTTTTTCCTTCTTCGACTGAAACCCTTCCTTCAATAAAGACTTTTGCATCTTCGTTAAGGATCTGTGAGTAGGTCTCGTAGTTCTTGGGGAACACGATGACTTCCATTGACCCCACCAGGTCCTCCAGAGTAACAAATGCCATAACCTGCTGAGTCTTGGTATACTTGATGGTCTTGGCTGTTATGATACCGCCTACAGTTGCTCTGGCCTCATCACGGACTTTAGGAACATCATTAGTGGTAGGTTCGTGCTTGTCATCATCCGTGGAATCCTTGGACATTTCAACCTGGAAGTCGGTGGAAACATTTGTGATCTTTTTCTTCCACATGTTGATGTATTCCTCAAGAGGATGGCCGCTGGCATAGATTCCAAGAACATCTTTTTCGAATTCAAGCAGCAGTTCCCGTTCGAACTCACCAACATTTGGCATGGGGATCTCATACTGCTTCTTCTGATCTTCTCCTGCAATGTCAAAGAGTGTCATCTGTCCGGCCATGGCATTTTTGCCGGAGGTATGAAGCTGATCCATTATCTGGCCGTAGACGGTTATCATCTGCTTCCTTGTGTGACCGAAGCAGTCGAAGGCACCGGCCTTGATAAAGTTCTCTATGGCACGCTTGTTGACGTCGCAGTCACTTCCCTCCATTCTTGTGAGGAAGTCATTCAGATCCTTGAACCTGCCTCGGATCTCACGTTCCCTGACGATACCGCTGATGATGGGGCCACCTACGCCTTTTATGGCTGTAAGGGCGTAGCGGATAGCTTTTTTGCCATCCTGTGTGTCTGCAACGGAAAATCCCTCAAAGCCTTCGTTTATATCCGGGGGCAAAAGAGTTATTCCCATACTGCGACAGCTCATGATATATTCCGAGACCTTACCGGAGTTATCGATGACTGAGGTCATAAGCGCTGCCATGAATTCCGCGGGATAATAGTATTTTAGCCAGGCCGTCTGTAGGGAGACAACAGCATAGCAAGCGGCATGGGCCTTGTTGAAGGCGTATGCGGCAAAGCTCATCATGGAATCAAAGATCTCCTTGGCGACTTCGGGAGAAATGCCCTTTGATACGCAGCCCGGAATGTTCTGCTCGGGATTGCCGTAGATGAAATTCGACTCCTCTCTTTCCAGCTCATCGCGGTGCTTCTTACTCATGGCTCTTCGTACCATATCAGCTCGTCCCAGGGTAAAGCCTGCAAGCTGCTGGAATATCTGCATAACCTGCTCCTGGTAAACGATACAGCCGTAGGTTGTCTTAAGGATGGGCTCCAGCATTGGTGTGGCGTAATGTATGGAGCCGGCATTCTTTTTGCCCTCGATGTACTTGGGAATGAAATCCATGGGGCCCGGACGGTAAAGGGCTACTCCCGCAATGATATCCTCCAGGGACTGGGGCTTGAGTTCCTTCATGAAGGATTTCATGCCCGCAGACTCCAGCTGGAATATGCCGTCGCACTGGCCCGTTCCTATATAGGAAAGCACTTTGGGATCGTTGTAATCTATCAGGTCTATATCTATGAAGTTCGGATCCCCCGGCCCGGCGCCGATGGAGTTGTTGGCAAAGCGTACTGCATCCTTGATAACGGTAAGGGTCCTAAGGCCCAGGAAATCCATCTTGAGAAGTCCCAGCTTCTCTGTTGTTCCCCAGGGGAACTGGGTGGTGGTGCCGCCTTCTGCAGACCTGCCAAGAGGTATCAGATTCTCTGCAGGCTGATTACAGATAACAACACCCGCCGCGTGAATGGAGGTGTGCCTTGGGAGACCCTCAAGCTTCTTGCACATGTCGATGAGCTTGTGGGCTGTCTCGTCCTCGTCGTATATCTTGCGAAGATCCGGGCTCTTTATAAGGGCATCATTAAGGGTGATCTTCGGATCACCGGGTATCATCTTGGAAATCTGGTCGCCGTAGCTGTAGGGAAGGTCCATTACTCTGGCTACATCCCTGACCACGCCCTTGGCAAGCAAAGAACCGAAGGTTATGATCTGCATAACCCTGTCAGGGCCGTACTTGCGGGTAACATAATCTATAACTTCCTGTCTGCGCTCGTACTCGAAGTCCACGTCTATATCGGGCATGGATACACGCTCGGGGTTCAAAAAGCGCTCAAAGAACAGGTCATACTTGATGGGATCTATATTGGTGATATGTATGCAGTAGGATACGATACTTCCTGCTGCGGATCCACGTCCAGGGCCGACTGCGATGTCGTTCTCACGACAGAAATTGATGTAGTCCCATACAATAAGAAAGTAGTCCACATATCCCATGTTTTTGATGATGTTAAGCTCAAAGTTGAGACGATCCCTTAAAGTTCCGTCATCATCGGGATATCTCTCTTTGAAACCGTCGTCGCAAAGCTTGTTGAGATAAGTCCAGGAATTGTATCCTTCAGGAACATCGTAGCTGGGGAGCTTGCTGCCGCCAATCTCAATCTCCACATGACATCTGTCTGCAATCATCTGTGTGTTGTCCAGAGCCTGCTGTGCATATGGGAAAAGAGCTCTCATCTGATCTTCGCTTTTAACAAAGTATTGTCCGCCTTCATAGCGCATTCGGTCTTCGTCGGAGACTTTTTTGCCCGTCTGGATACAAAGGAGCAGGTCATGAGCTTCCGCGTCCTCTTCATAGGTGTAGTGGCAGTCGTTGGTTGCCACAAGGGGAATGCCAAGCTGCTCGGAAAGAGCCATCAGATGGTGGTTGACGGT
>JAGAFH010000136.1 GCA_017612755.1 Clostridiales bacterium | reverse complement strand
TACTACGATCCTGACTGCATCATTTATCTTGGGGACTTCCCCGCTCCTGAACTCACAGTCAATGACCGGTCCTATTATCTGAACTACTTTTCCCTTTGCCATTACGATCTCTCCTGTTAAAGATTATCTGCCTGCTGGGCACCATTTATTATCTCGGTCAATTCATTTGTTATCTTGGCCTGTCTTGCTCTGTTGCTTATAAGAAGGAGCTTTTTCATCATCTCCTCCGCGTTGTTGGTGGCATTGTCCATAGCCGTAAGTCTTGCAGTCTGCTCACTGGCATACGCATCTACCATGGCTCCGTAGATCATGGCATTCAGATACGTGTCGATAAGGAAACTGAAGACCTCATTGGGATTGGGGTCATATTCCACCTTTCCTCCTGCCTCTATGGCCAGGCCTGCATCCTCCACATCCCTTGAGATGACTCCGTGAATCGATCTCATATCAACGGGGGCAAGTCTCACGGCCACAGGCACCATACTGGCGGCGGACTCCATCTTCGTATAGATGAGATAGACCAGGTCAAACTCGTTCTGGAGGAATTTCTGCTTGACTATAGAAGATACGGATCTTGCCTGGAAGAAAGTAGGCTCCGCGATGGGAAAAGAGAATTCGCTGTCTACGTTATAACCGGATCTTAAGAGCTTCTCTCTTGCCAGTTTTCCGAACACGTAGAGCTTATACTCCGTAGATATTCCCTTTCTGGAGTTCTCCAGGATCTTTCTCTGGACATGTTCCTCAGTGATCTTGACCATGTTGTTGTTATAGGCACCTGCCAGTCCCTGGTCACCGCTCAGTACGAAATATGCTATCTTCCATGTCTCGCCCTGGACCTTCTGGTTCAGTTCGAAGAACGGATTGTCCAGCTCGTCGGTATATTTCAGGATCTCCTGCATACTCTCGGCACAAAGCGAAAAGAAAGGCTGCACCGAATCATGCATCATCATGGAGCGGCGCATCTTCGAAGCGCTGACGAGCTGCATGGCATTAGTCATCTGACTTATGTCATTAACGCTCTTTATCCTTTTTTTGATAGCATTGAGGTTATCCATCTTCTATGTATCAATAGTCCTCTTGGTATTCGTTATGCTCGGCAAGGAATGACTTGTTATAGTCGTCCAATGCCTCGTCTATCTGCTTGGATATGCTCTCATCGAAAACACCTGTCTGGGCGATCTTCTCCATAAGGGGAGCGTGGGCCACCCACATGGTATCAACAAATCCCGTGTAGTATTCCCTGATATCCTCCTTGGCAAGGAAGTTCATCCTGTCAGTGGTTGCCATATAAAGGATGACTACCTGCTCTTCCATGGACCAGGGAGCAAACTGCTCCTGCTTCAGGACTTCGTTGAGAACGATACCTCTCTTGAGCTGAAGCTGTGTATTCTCGTCAAGGTCAGATCCGAACTGGGCGAAAGATGCCATCTCTCTTGCCTGGGCAAGGGAGATACGTAAGGGTCCGCCCACCTTCTTGGTAGCCTTTGTCTGGGCAGCGCCGCCGACACGGGATACGGAAAGGCCGGCATTGATTGCAGGTCTCTGGCCCGAGAAGAAAAGCTCGGGAGCGAGATATATCTGGCCGTCCGTGATCGATATTACGTTGGTGGGGATATATGCGGAGATATCATCACCCAGTGTCTCGATGATGGGAAGGGCCGTAATCGATCCGCCTCCCTTTGCATCTGAAAGCTTTGCAGCTCTCTCAAGAAGTCTGGAGTGAAGGTAGAATACGTCTCCGGGGTATGCCTCACGTCCCGGGGGACGGCGGAGGAGAAGTGATATGGCACGATATGCCTGGGCGTGCTTACTAAGGTCATCGTAGACGATAAGCACATCCTCATGGTCATCATACATAAACTTCTCCGCTATGGCGCATCCCGAGAAAGGAGCGATGTACTGAAGTGATGCGGAATCTGCAGCACTTGCGGCAACAACAACCGTATAGTCAAGGGCGCCGTATTTTTCGAGAAGGTTTACGGTGGATACGATAGTACTCATCTTCTGGCCGATGGCAACATAGACGCAGATCGTATCCTTACCCTTCTGGTTGATTATGGTATCGATGGCGATAGCCGTCTTACCTGTCTGACGGTCACCGATGATAAGCTCTCTCTGTCCTCTTCCTATAGGTGTCAGGGCATCGATCGCCGTTATACCCGTATGAAGGGGCTTATTTACCGGGGATCTGTCAACGATGGAAGGAGCGGGAGACTCGATAGGTCTCGTCTTGTGATATCTGATGATACCCTTACCGTCGATAGGTTTTCCCAGAGGGTCTACTACCCTTCCGAGAAGACCGTGGCCTACAGGGACGGAAACCGTCGTTCCCGTACGCTTACATATCATTCCCTCAACTACGTCATCCGCACCTGAGAGAAGGACTACACCTACGCTGTCGCGCTCAAGATTGAGGGCGATACCGTAAGCCTGTCTGCTTCCCGTAAGATTTCCGCCTGCGAAAGTGACCAGCTCGGAGAGCATGCACCTTTCAAGGCCTGATATCCTGGCAACACCGTCATTTACGCTCTGGACGATACCGACTTCCTCGATATCAACAGAGCTGTCGAATGCCTCCTCTATCCTCTTTTTGAGGGCCTTCTCATCAAGGGATGAGAACTCGGAGCTCTCAAGACTGATGGCGGGAGACTCGGGGAATTCCCTGATAGTCTGATCCAGCTGGGAACTTATCCTGTCCTTATCAAATACAACGTCACCGTTCTCGTCGATGTCTGCTTCAACATCCCTTGAACGCTTGACGAACTCACCTATACGCTCCAGCTGTCCCCTGATACTGTAGTCGTATCTGGAACCGTGGGTATAGATGACAAAACCGCCGATAAGCGATGTATCGACTTCGAATTTAAGTTCATAGTTATCGATATCGTTCTTTTGGGCGAAATCCCTGGCTATGATCTCGACTTTCTCTTCCGATATATCTCCTGCTCCTACGATACGCAGGACGAGGGGTGCCTTCGGCTCGTTCTTATCTGCCTTAGCCAAGCTTATTCACCTCTTCCTTGAGGACCTCATCGGTATACTTTTCCGACATTCCCCTGAGACTTTCCTCTGATACGACTTCACCCAATATCTTGCCGGAGATGGTTACGGCCAGATCAGAGATCTCGTCCTTCATCTCTTCAAGAGCAACCCTCTTGATCCTCTTGGCATCTGCCTCAGCCCGGTTGATGATCTCATTAGCCTCTTCATCGGCTTTACCTTTGATGACCTCAGCCTGCTTCTCGGCGTTTTCCTTTGAGCTCTCGATTATCTCGGAAGCCTCTATCCTTGCGTCTTCAATGGCCTTTTTGGATACTTCGGCATTTTCCTTAGCTTCTGAAGCAGCTTTTTCTGCTTCCTCAAGACTTGCCCTGATCTTATCCTCACGGCTCTTGAGTATACCCATGACAGGCTTAAAGACGAACTTCTTGATTACAAGATAGGCGACTAATACATTTATGATCGTAAAGATGAAAGTTACGGCATAACCGCCAAACTGGTCTGCCGTGAAAAGACCGGACTCAGCCTCTTCTTCCACCTCAAGAGCCACCCTGATGATTTCGGGATCAAAATACATCTTTCATTATCTCCTATTCATTTCACTGTAAAGATCAAGAGCAATGCGACAACGAGGGCATAGATACCAAGTGACTCGATGAATACGATCGCCGTAAGAAGGAGTGCCTGGAGCTTACCGAAGATCTCAGGCTGTCTTGCGCCTGCCTCAAGTGCATGTCCTGCTGCGATACCCATTCCAAGTCCGCATCCGAGAGCTCCGAGACCGATAGCAAGTCCTGCGCCAAGTGCTGCAAGAGCCTTGGGGCTTGCTGCTGTTGCTTCGAGCATAGCGGGCATAAGCTTAATCATCAGATCCATAATATTACCTCCGAATATTTATAAACTAAGTTAATGTTTGATCAGGCATTTGCTGCCTGGGCCTCTGTTTTCTTTTCTTTCTTCTTTTTCACGAACAGTTCGGGATGCTCCTGTCTTTCGTGACCGATCTCAACGATCTCGCCGATATATGACATGGTGAGATATGAGAATACTACCGCCTGCAGAAGTCCGTCCGTAAGGTCGAACCACAGTCCGAAGACTCCGGGAACGACGATAGGCACCAGGATATAGAGGAACTCCATAAATACGAAGGCGCCGAAAACGTTACCGAAAAGTCGGAGCGACAGGGATACGGGCTTGATCATAAGGTCCAGGACCTTGAAAGGCAGAAGTCCCGGCATAGGTTCCGTCATATAGGTCCAGAATCCCTTAAAGCCCACGAACCTGATGGATATGTATAGGACATAGAAAATGGTAAAAATCGCCATTCCCACAGGGAAAGCGATATTCTTCGCCGGGGGACTGATCTTAAATGCGGAAATGACGTTACATCCTGCAATGATAAACGCGATGGTCATTATCATGGGAGCTACATGCTCTGCTTCCTTACGGTTCATTCCAAAGCCTTCGCAGGTAGACAATACCAGGGAGACAAGAGCCTCGATGATATTCTGCTTACCGTCGGGAACCATCTTTGGTTTCCTTGCCAGGAACGAAGTAAGGAGAATGACCAGGATAATGGCGATCCATGACACGATGACCGCGTCTGTCAGGAGGAACTTGACACCTCCAAGATCAAAATAATGCTTGACCTGCATTATCCCTTCATTGATCTCTTCACCGATATCACCTATCTTTACCTCTTCGATAAGATGATCGATAAAAGACCTTCCAAACTCTGAAAGCCAGGTCATAAACTACCCTTCTTTCCCTTATTTTTATCACTCATAGTATTTTACTATCAGTACCGTTTTTTTCAATATGGGCAGTTGCGGTAAAATGCCCAAAAAAGAGACCGCTGTAAAAACGGTCTCTGATAGGATCACAGGTCAGTTGGTGCCGAAAAGCCTGTCTCCTGCATCTCCCAATCCGGGTACGATGTAGGAATGGTCGTTCAGCTTCTCATCCTTGGCAGCGCAGAAGATCCTTACGTCAGGGTGGTCTTCAGTGATCCTGGCGATACCCTCGGGAGCTGCGATAAGGCACATGAACTTGATATTAGTGATGCCTCTCTTCTTCAAAAATCCTATAGCTGCGGAAGCGGATCCGCCGGTAGCCAGCATGGGATCTAAGAGGATAACGTCTCTTTCTGCGATATCTTCAGGGAGCTTGCAGTAATATTCAACAGGCTCTACAGTGACAGGATCTCTGTAAAGACCGATATGTCCGACTCTGACGTTGGGGATCATCTCCACCATACCGTCCACCATACCGAGGCCTGCGCGGAGGATAGGAACGATGGCGATCTGCTTGCCGGCAAGGACCTTTGTCTTAGCCACTGCAACAGGCGTTTCGATCTCCACTTCCTTCATGGGAAGATCTCTTGTTACCTCATAAGCCATGAGCATCGAGATCTCTGATACCAGTTCCCTGAACTCTTTGGTGCTGGTCTCCTTGTCACGGAGGTGTGAAACCTTGTGCTGGATAAGGGGGTGATCAAATACAAATACATTCTCTGACATATATCTTTCCTCCATAAATTATTATCGGATCATTTAAAGTTCTCGTCTTCCAATGCCCTGATATCGTTGACTCTTACCGCATGTCTTTCGCCGGCAAAAGTCTCCTCCAGGAATGCATCCACCATGGCGAGGGCAACGGCGGAACCTACTACCCTGGCGCCGAAGGCAAGAACGTTGGCATCATTATGCTGGCGGCTCATCCGGGCCATATACTCGTTACTTGAAAGGCCGCATCTTATTCCCTTGTACTTATTGACAACGATGGAAATGCCGATACCTGTTCCGCAGATGGCGATGCCCCTGTCAGCCTTACCGCCAAGAACATCCTCTGCAACTTTTTTACCGGCCTCTACGTAGCTGAAAGGCTTCTCCCCTGAATCAGCTCCGCCTGAGATCACCTCATGGCCCAGCTCTTCCAGGTGGATCTCCACCTTCTTCCTTAAGTCATATCCCGCATGATCTGACGCGATGGATATCCTCATATATCATTCCTCCTGATGTGTTTAAATGTCTTTTCGCCGGATGCGAATTCCCCTACCGTGTCTCCGCTTCCGTAGAGCTTGAACTTGTAGGATACAAGTCCTTCCAGGCCTACAGGACCTCTGGCATGAAGCTTGGAGGTGGAGATACCTACCTCGGCTCCGAATCCGTATCTGAATCCGTCGGCAAATCTGGTGGAACAGTTGAGAAGTACGCTTCCCGAATCAACGGAGTTCATGAAGAACTCAGCAGTCTCCATATTCTTTGTGATGATGGCATCCGTATGTCCGGAACCATACCTGTTGATGTGTTCAACTGCTTCCTTAACTCCGGATACGAACTTTACTGATACCTTGTAGTCAAGATATTCATGATGCCAGTCCTCCACCTGATCCTCTTCGAAGATCTCGACGCCCTTTTCGCGGAGGGCATCATAAAGGACGGGAACGATCTGATCCTTTATGGATGAATCTATAAGTATGGTCTCGGTGGCATTACATACGGATACATACTGGGTCTTGGCATCTACAGCCACCTTAACGGCAGTGTCTATATCCGCATCTTTATCGATATAAGTATGGCAGACGCCGTCCGCATGACCCATTACCGGGATCGTTGTATTCTGCATTATGTATTTAACGAACTCATTGGATCCCCTGGGGATGATAAGGTCGATCTGCTCCGTAAGAGAGAGCATGTTTGTAACATCTTCACGGGTAGTGATCAGATGAAGCCACCCTTCGGGAAGGCCTGCCTTAACGCCTGCCTCATAGATAACAGATGCCAGGGCCCTGTTACTCTTGTCTGCCTCCCTGCCGCCTTTAAGAAATACGGCATTTCCGCTCTTAACGCAGAGGGATGCGATCTGGACAAGGGCATCGGGACGGGACTCAAAGATGACTCCGATAACACCGATAGGACATGTGACCTTATAGAGCTCCAATCCGTCGTTTAATGTAGTATGAAGGAGCTTCTTTCCCACCGGATCCTCAAGACCTATAAGGCCTTCGATACCGGATCTGACGTCATTGAGCTTTGTTTCATCAAACTTAAGCCTCTTAAGAAGGGGCGTCTCAAGACCTGTCTTTTCTGCCAGTTCAAGATCTTCCCTGTTGGCCTTGAAAATAAGTTCAGATGAATCAAGAAGAGCCTTGGATATCTCAGAAAGGGCGTTATTCTTAGTCTCAGTGGAAAGGACTGCCATAAGCCTTGAAGCTTCTTTGGCTTTGATGGCATCCGAAGTAAGATCAGACATATACCGTCTCCTTATTATTTTTCTAATCGATTATAACATTTATGGCCTGTGAAATTGTGAACATTTTCATTCAAAGGAATTTTATTTTTAAACCTGTCAAACAGTGTTTTACACACAAAAAGGGGTGTTTTTATGTTCATAATGTTCATAACTCTGTCGATAACCTAAAAACAAGCATTCATATTTTTGACATAGTTCAAAACCCTACGGTTGTGGGCATCCTCATTTGTCAAGGGTAAAATGACAAAACAGTTACAGAAATTTTACGGTAACATGACCGCTGATTTATGGGTGTTTTCGGCATTGTGAACACCATTTCACAATTACCTGTCCACGGCTGAAGGACATCAAATTTTCAAAAAAAGGTATTGACACGTTTTTTGATGAGCATGTTAAAAAATGCTGTTTTTGATATAATCCTTTTTATGAATATCGTAGTAACAACATTGTTTGGACTGGAGTCCTGTGTAAGAGACGACCTTACCGGCTGCGGCTATCTGAAAGAGGACATTACCGTAACTGACGGCGTCGTTACTCTTTCTGTTCCCGACGACGACTGGGAGATCCATGTTGCCCGCGTAAATATGTGGGTAAGGCGCGGAGAGAGGGTCTTCTTTGAAGTCGGAAGCTTTAAGGCAACAGAGTTTGAAGAGTTTTTCGACAAGACCGCTGACCTTTCCTGGGATGATCTTATCCCCAAAGGTTATTCCTTTATCATCAACGGTTTTTCCAGAAAGAGTAAGCTTTACGGTATCAGTGCCTGCCAGTCCCTGGCCAAGAAAGCCATTGTCAGGTCTCTTTGCAGGAGCAGAGGCCTTCCCGACAACGGAATGATCGCCGAGGACAGGAACACAGGCGAAGTAAAGGTCCAGTTCGGAATAGTAAATGATGTTGTCAGGATGATGATCGATACCTCCGGGGACGGCCTTCACAAGAGAGGCTACAGGCCACTGACTCACGAAGCTCCCATCAGGGAGACCCTGGCAGCAGGTATGGTGACCCTTTCAAGATACAGACCTTTCTTTAACGAGGCCCTGGTTGATCCCTTCTGCGGCTCGGGGACCATCCTCATCGAGGCTGCCCTCATAGCCTGCGGCTGCGCTCCCGGAAAGAACAGACACTTCTCCTATGAGACTCTTCCCTATATCGGCTCCTATGCCTACAAGAAAGCGAGAGAAGAGGCTCTTGATCTGGAAGATATGTCAGCTCCCGACGATATATTCTTCTTTGGTTCCGATATAGACAGAAAAGCTATTGAATCTGCAAAAGCCAACGCTGAACATGCAGGGGTGGAAAAGCTTATAAGATTTCAGACTGCCGATGCGGAAACAAGGACTCCGGAAGCCCTGCAGTCCATAACAGGATCTGACAGGCAGCTCATCCTTACCAATCCTCCCTACGGAGGAAGGCTCATGACGCCGGAAGAAGCAGATGAGATCTACCGCATGATCGCATCCACCTATTTAACAAATGACGGTTTCTGTAAAAAAGGAGTGCGGCTGTCGGTCATATCTCCTGAAGACACCTTCGAACAGGCCTGCGGCCACAAGGCAGACAAAAGGACTAAGCTTTATAACGGCAACATCAAGTGCCAGCTCAACAACTACTATAAGCTCAAGAAATGATATTTCTGATGCTGTCGCAGATCTTTCCGGCAACTACCGGATTATTCATGGTATAAAGATGTATGCCGTCGCATCCTGATGTAAGGAGATCTATTATCTGGCTGATGGCATAATACATTCCCGCATCAAAGAGAGCCTCTTCATTATCCTCATAACGTGTAAGGATCTTCTTAAAGCGCTCAGGAAGAGATGCTCCGCAGGTATTTACCATCCTGTTTATAGTCCTGGCGGAAAGGCAGGGCATTATTCCGGGAGTAATGGGAACATCTATTCCTGCGATCCTGGCACCCTCAACGAAGTCATAGAAATAGGAATTATCGAAAAACAGCTGGGAAAGGAGTACTTCCGCACCGGCATCCACCTTCTTCTTAAGATTTCTGTACTCGGACACCTTATCGGGAGATTCGGGATGGCACTCGGGATAGCAGGCTCCGGCGATGCAGAAATCAGTCCTGGGCTTTATATATGAGATCAGATCACTGGCATGCATAAATACATTCTTGGGAGCGAGATTGGGATTTACATCGCCCCTTAAAGCCAGGATATTCTCTATTCCGTTATCCTGAAGTTCCCGGCAGAAGGAATCTATCTCAGGCTTGTCGTATGTAAGGCATGTCAGGTGTACCACGGGCTCAACCTTATAGACTTCCTTGATCTTTCTGGCGATGGAGATAGTCTTATTGTTGTTGGAGCTTCCGCCGGCACCAAAGGTAACGCTTATATAGTCAGGCTTAAGATCACATAAGATCTCAAGTGTAGCATCGATATTTTTAAGTTCCTCATCATGCTTGGGAGGAAAGATCTCAAAAGACAGGAC
>JAGAFH010000135.1 GCA_017612755.1 Clostridiales bacterium | reverse complement strand
GGCAACGATAACGAACGTGGTCCTCGATGTTCTCAGGAAGTCGAGAACGCCTGCGAGTTCTTCGTCGCCGTTGATGTTGGTAGCCTCGGAATTAACGTAAGGCGGCAGGATATGAAGTCCGTCGTTCTTTCTGTCGAGAGACCAGGCAGCACCGGTGCCCAGGTGGTCCATCAGGGATTTATATTTGTTATATGTAAGTACGCCGATATTCTTGATGCCGGAGTTTACCATGTTGGAGAGCATGAAATCGATGATCCTGTACCTTCCTGCGAAAGGGATGGCAGAAAGGGCTCTCGGTCCGGAAAGCTCACCCAGAGATATCTTTTTGTTATCGGCCAGTATCAGGCCCATTGCATTATTAAACATTTTGTTCTTTCCTCCGCTTGGTATTAATTACACTCTGAATGTGCTTTCGATAACGCTCTGATCGTCCGGTACTTCCACGTCCGAATCCACCATGCTGTTGGCGGGGATCACCGCGCCGTCCTTGATCTTAAGGCCTCTCTCGAAAACGCAGATGCCTTCGGAACAGATCTTGTGGTTGGTATAAGGTCCTTCTCCCTCCACCTTCGGTCCGGCCTTAACGTCCTTACCGATGATAGTACCGAAATCAACGATACATCTTTCGATGTGGGCTCCCTCCTTGACTACTACGCCGGGAAGGAGAACGCAGTCCTTGACTACGGCGCCCTTTTCGACAACTACTGACTCAGAAAGTACGGAGTGGTTAACGTCACCGTAGATACGGCAACCATCTGTAAGAGCGGAATTCGTGACCCTTGCTTCTGAACCTATGAAATGTGAAGGCTTAACGGGGTTTCTGGAGAAGATCTTCCAGGAACGGTCTACCAGGTTGATCTCTTCGGGCTTGTCCAGGATATCCATGTTTGTCTCCCAGAGGGATGAGATAGTACCGACATCCTTCCAGTAACCGGCGAACCTGTAAGCGAAAAGCTTCTTTCCGTCGTTTAAGAGCATGGGGATTATGTTCTTACCGAAGTCGTTACTTGAGTTGGGATCCTCTTCGTCTCTGATGAGGGCATCTCTTAAGGAAGACCAGGTAAATACGTAAACACCCATGGAAGCCAGGTTGCTCTTAGGCTCCTTAGGCTTCTCCTCGAACTCTACGATAGCATCGTCGCCCTCAGTGTTGAGGATACCGAATCTGGGAGCCTCCTCCCAGGGTACTTCGTAAACGGCAACAGTAGCATCAGCACCCTTGCTGATGTGCTCCTTGAGCATTGCCGAATAATCCATCTTGTAGATATGGTCTCCGGAAAGGACTACCACATACTTGGGATTACAGTCATCCAGGAAATCCTTGTTCTGGAAGATAGCATTGGCAGTACCTTTGTACCAGCTGCTCTCCCCTGCCCTCTGGAAAGGCGGAAGAATGTAGGCACCTGCATTGTTACGGTCCAGATCCCAGGGATGTCCGTTTCCTACATAAGTATTCAGCGCCAGGGGCTGATACTGGGAAAGAACTCCTACGATCTCTATTCCCGAGTTAACACAATTCGACAAAGGGAAATCGATTATCCTGTAACGGCTTCCGAAAGGAACAGCAGGTTTTGCTATCCTCTTTGTCAACACTCCGAGTCTTGCACCTTGCCCGCCTGCAAGTATCATTGCAACGACATCAGCTTTAGCCATAATTCATACCTCCGATATATGTTTGTTTTTTATTTCGTTTTTTTAGCTGCCGTCTTCTTGGCCGGCGCTTTCTTTGAAACCTCAGTCTTCTTTGCTGCGGGTTTCTTAGAGGGAGCCTTCTTAGCGGCAGGCTTCTTAGCTGCTGCCTTCTTATTAGGCTCTGCCTTAGGCTTGGGATCTTTGACCTTCATGAAGTAGATACCTGCCAGAGGGGGTATATTGACCTTCACATGATAAGGCTTCCCGTTATAAGGCTCGTCTACTGCTTCAAACGTGCCGTCAGGAGCTACACCTGTGGGGTAACCGCTTCCGCCATATGCCATGTCATCAGTATTCATAACGATCTTATATGTTCCAAGCTCGTAAACGGGGATCTTATACTCCTCCAGGGGCTGGGGAACCATGTTAAGGGCGACATAGATGTCGTTTTCCTTAGGCCCGGGGCTCTTCCTTGCATAGATGAATACGTTGTTTACCGTGTCAGAAGCGTCGATCCACTCAAAGCCTGCCCATGTATGATCATCGATCCAAAGCTGGGGATGATCGATATAGAACCTGTTAAGTCTGGAGCAGTACTCCTGGAGAAGTCTGTGGGATTCAAAGTCCAGCATAAACCACTGAAGTTCCTCATAGAATCTCCACTCGATGAACTGGCCGAACTCTGCGCCCATGAAGTTGAGCTTGGCGCCCGGATGGCTCATCTGATAAAGGAAAAGAGTACGGAGGGACGCAAACTTACGCCATACGTCGCCCGGCATCTTATCGATAAGGGAATACTTTCCGTGGACTACCTCGTCGTGGGAAAGAGAGAGAACATAGTTCTCGGAAAATGCATACATCATGGAGAAGCAGAACTGGTCGTGGTGCCATCCCCTTGCGTAGGAATCAGTTGC
>JAGAFH010000134.1 GCA_017612755.1 Clostridiales bacterium | reverse complement strand
ATAATGAAACTAAAAATGACTATCAAATCTACCTTGATATATGTGAAGAACTTGGGCTTCCGACCTGTGATGAAGTGACGGAAGAGATAGTGGGATAATTACTGTAAATACAGCTTTTGATACGAAATATAATATATAAACCACAGATCTGATATTTTCCTTTCTTCTCAAATGATATATTTCTTCCCGGTCTTAATTTTAGAACGGAGATATGGATATGAGAGAATTTACTGGTTTTACAAAGGGTATCAATCTTGGGGGATGGCTCTCCCAGTTTGAGGAGGACACGGAGCTTCACAGATCTACTTTTATTACCGAGTCCGATATTGAGAAGATCGCTTCCTTCGGTATGGATCACGTGCGTCTTCCCGTTGACTACAATGTACTGGAGACAGAGTCAGGCGAGGTCAAGGAGTCCGGGTATTCTTATATCGATAAGTGCATCTCCTGGTGCTCCAGGTATGGCCTTAACGTGATAATAGATCTGCATAAGACATACGGGTATTCCTTTGATCCTATGGATAAGGATGACAAGGCCGTATTCTTCCATAAGGCTTCTTTGCAGTCCCGTTTCTATTCCCTCTGGAAGACAATCGCTTCCAGGTATGGTTCCATGTCTTCCAATGTGGCTTTCGAGCTTCTTAACGAGATAGTCCTTCCTTCTGTTAAGGAGGAGTGGAATGAGATCGCTCTTCGGGCTATATCCGAGATCCGTTCCGTGGCACCTTCCTCCTGGATAGTATTCGGAGGAGTCTGCTATAACAGCGTTGGCGCAGTGCCCTGGCTGGCACCTGTTTCCGATAAAAAGATCGTATATACGTTCCACTGCTATGAGCCCATGGTCTTTTCACATCAGGGAGCATTCTGGGTGGAGAATATGCCTACGGATCTTAGGATCTCCTATCCCGCTTCTCTTTCCGAGTACAGGGAGAAGTCAGAGCTGGTATCCTTTGATCTGGCAGGTCTTATCTATGACGAGAGACTTCGTGACGGATTCGGTCCCGCATTCTTTGAGATGCTGTTTGAAGATGCCATTAAGACTGCAGAGGATCGCGATGTTCCTCTTTACTGCGGTGAGTATGGCGTTATCGAAAATGCGACTGCAGAAGATACGCTTCGCTGGCTTTCTGATATAAATGATGTCTTCTGCAAATATAACATGGCAAGATCCTACTGGAGCTATAAGAAGATGAATTTCGGTATTACTGATGACAGGTGTAAGGAGCTTCTTCCCGACCTGGTCAGCAAGCTGTAAATTCCTTAACTTCTTCGATCCTTCTGAGCGCTTCCTTTCTTCCTTCATTGTAAACCCTCTGAAGCTCATCAGGATCGTGCTCTATAGATCCTACATTAAGGGGAGATCTTGGTCTTATGACCAGGGTATCTCCTTTTTCTTCGCATACTTTTACATAGGCGGCCTGGGCATTGTACATGGAAGGGCGCTCCTCCATGGCCTTTTTGACTGCCGGATATTTTCTTGTCAGGAACCTGATGAGGGGAATGGCGCTGAACTGGTGCTTTACATAGTCTTCCGGCTGGGTGAGGATCACCACGTTCTTTCCGAAGCCCTTCTTCTGCATGAACTCCAAGGGGATTGAATCGGCCATGCCGCCATCCAGGTATTCAGAGTCACCGATCCTTACGGGCTTTGAGACCATGGGCATGGAGGCGGAAGCCCTCATCCATTCCATATTCTCGTTATCCGCATCGGTCATGTTGTGGTAGACGGCTTTTCCAGTGTGGACATCAGTTGCCACCACATAGAAATCCATAGGGTTGTTCCTGAAGGTCTCACAGTCGAACTTATCAAGTTCAAAGGGGATGTCGTAGTAGCAGAACTTGGCTCCGTAGATATCCCCTGTTAAGAGCAGGGATCTGAAGCCGCTGTACTTCCAGTAGTTGCAGAATCGCTTGTTATATCTGAGGACCCTGCCGATCTGTTTTGACTTGTAGTTACAGCCGAAAGCAGCTCCCGCGGATACACCTACGGCGCCGTCGAATCTTATATTGTTTTCGAGAAAGACGTCCATGACTCCCGCGGTAAAGAGTCCCCGCATGGCACCGCCTTCCAGTACCAGTCCTTTTTTCATGTGGATTAATATACATTCCTTTTTTACTTCTTGCAAGAAAGGGGAGGGGAGCGTAAAATGAAAACGATTCTCATTTTCGAAAAGGAAGTTTATATGACGGACAAAAAGGGATATAAGACAAAACATCAGGGTGAACTGATCGATTACCTGAAGACCATTCCCGGCAAGCATGTTACGGCGGGGGAGATATGTTCCTGCATGAAGGCAAATGGAAGCACCATAGGAACGGCCACCGTGTACAGACAGCTGGAAAAGCTGGTATCGGAAGGCACCATCAACAAATATATAGTGGATGAGGGCTCCAGCGCCTGCTATGAATTCGTCCCCGACGGAGAGCACTGCAAAGCAGAGAACTGCTACCATCTGAAGTGTTCCTCCTGCGGAAAGCTCATACATATGGAATGCGATGAAGTAGCCCAGCTTACCTGCCACATAAAAGAGCACCACGGTTTTAAAGTGGATCCGAAAAGAACAGTCTTTTACGGGATCTGTTCGGACTGTGAAGCCGGGGAGGTGTGACATGGCCCTTCTTAAATGCGAAGACCTGACATTGGGATATGAAGATATTACCCTTGCGACCGGCGTGAGCTTTGAAGTTTCCGAAGGGGAATACTGGTGCATCACCGGAGAGAACGGTACGGGAAAGACCACATTGATGAAGACGGTCCTGGGGCTTCGTCAGCCCCTTAAGGGAAAGATCACCCACGGGGACGGACTTCGAAAGAACGAGATAGGATATCTGCCTCAGAGGACTGAATACCAGAAAGATTTTCCCGCATCTGTCAGGGAGATAGTCTGTTCAGGATTTCAGGGAAGACTGGGACTTAGGCCTTTCTATACTCCTGCCCAGAAGGCTGAGGCCATGGAGAATCTGAAGAGGATGGGCGTGGAGGATCTGGCTGACAAGTCTTTCGGAAATCTCTCCGGCGGCCAGCAGCAGAGGGTCCTTCTGGCAAGAGCTATCTGTGCCACAAGAAAGATGCTCCTTCTGGATGAGCCGGTGGCGGGACTTGATGTAAATGCGGAAGCAGAGATGTATAAGCTCATAGATTCACTGAATAAAGAAGAGAAGATCGCCATAATCATGGTGACCCATGATGTGGAGGCGGCAAAGAGATTTGCCACCCACGAGATCCATTTCGGCGAGGAGGTAACCGTCAGGTGCTTGAAACACTGATCTATTATTTCAGCTTCCCCCTCGTAAGATATGCGGTGGCGGTAGTGGTGCTCATTGCTCTCTGTTCCTCCCTTATCGGAGTTACCTTGGTGCTGAAGAGATTTTCCTTTATAGGCGACGGCCTTTCCCATGTGGCTTTCGGCGCAGTTGCCATCGCCACGGTCCTTAACCTGACCAATAACATGCTGGTGGTACTTCCCATCACGGTGCTGTGCGCCATCCTTCTGCTGAAAGGAGGAAAATATGTGAAGGTCAAGGGAGATGCGGCCATTGCCATGGTTTCGGTCAGCGCTCTTGCCATCGGATATCTTCTCATGAATATCTTTTCCAAGTCAGCTAACCTGTCCGGTGACGTGTGCAGTACCCTGTTCGGTTCCACTGCCCTTCTGTCCCTTAAGCTGACGGACGTCATGATATGCCTCTTTGTATCGGTTTTGGTTACAGTTTCCTTTGTAGTATTCTATAACAGGATATTTGCAGTGACCTTTGACGAGGATTTCTCCCGCACCTGCGGCGTGAATGCCGAGAAATACAACCTGGTGATAGCGGTGATAATCGCAGTCATCATAGTACTGGCCATGAACTTCGTCGGATCCCTTCTCATATCTGCTCTGATAGTATTCCCGGCCCTGTCGGCTATGAGGATATTTAAGAGCTTTCTCAAGGTTACGGTCTGTTCTGCGATCATATCAGTCATATGCGCGCTGGCCGGGATACTGATATCGATCATGGCCGGAACTCCGGTAGGATCCACCATAGTCGCAGCCAATATCGTCTGCTTCTTCGGCTTTATGGCAGCGGGAAGGATAAAGGGAGAATGAGTTCAAAAGGACTGACATGGAAAAACCTTAAAGAGCTGGAAGTAAAAAAGCT
>JAGAFH010000133.1 GCA_017612755.1 Clostridiales bacterium | reverse complement strand
GATCCGGTTTATGAAGAGAATTATCTTCTGACTTCTTCCGAATGGGAAGAGAAGGGATTTCCTTCTTCTTCGGATCAGGTATCTGTCGGGGGTATTTTCTATTTTCTGGAGGAAGATCTTGGATAAGAAGAGCATCAGGGGAATGATACTTATCCTTCTTGCAGGGATCCTTTGGGGATGCATGGGGCTTTTCGTGCGCCCTCTTGATTCTAAAGGACTTAACTCTTTGGATCTTGTCTGTATAAGGGCCGTGCTGACTGCAGTCTTTATGGGTTTGTTTATCCTTATCAAGTCTCCTTCCTTATTTAAGATAAAGCTTAAGGATCTGTGGTGCTTCCTGGGTACCGGGATAGTCAGTATCGTGTTCTTTAATATCTGTTATTTCTATGAGATCACCATCACGTCTTTGTCGGTAGCAGCCATCCTACTTTATACATCGCCTGCATTTGTAATGGTGATATCGGCTGTCCTTTTTAAGGAGAAACTTACCCTTCGTAAAGTTGTTTCCCTCATCATCTTATTCATAGGACTTATCTTCGTTACGGGAGTCCTGGGAGGAGGATCTAAGATCACCCTGATCACTCTTCTTATAGGACTTGGAGCGGGCCTGGGATATGCTCTTTATTCCATCTTCGGAAGATACTGCCTTGAGAGAGGATATGATACATATACCATAAGCTTCTATACATTCCTCTTTGCATCCCTGGCTACGATACCCTTTGCCCACATGGGAAGTATCGTGTCGGTCTCTTTTTCTTCAGTTCCTTCTTTTGGATTTACGGTCCTGTTCGTCATGGTTACAACGCTGATCCCCTATCTGGTCTATACAGCTGGACTTAAAACTACGGAGAATTCCAAAGCTGCCATAATCGCATCCATCGAGCCGGTGGTAGCTACTTTAAACGGTATCCTCTGGTTTGAAGAAAAGATAAGCCTTCCTGTTTTTATAGGCATAGTCCTCGTGCTTGCAGGTATCGTCATATCCAATAAAACAGATAAGAAATAATGTCTTTTAGTTTTTTCAACAGTTTATTCATTTTTACGTAACACATTCCTTTATTGGAGATGATAGAATCTAACCATAGAAAAAAGTTGAGAGGAGGTGATTCCAATGGGACACATAGAGGGGACGTTTAGTCTTCATTGGGATTGCCTTTTTTCCACTTTTTGAATTATTGGGTTTTATTTCTTTTTAGGGAAAAAGCATACACAGATACTCAGGCGGCTGCTTTATAAGCGGCCGCTTTTTTGGTAGAATTGTCTTATCTTATTTATGGGAGGTATTTATCATGGATCTCGATATCAACAAGATCAAGGATGTAGCAGAGGATGCAGTAGAGAAGGTATCCAAGGACCAGAGCACAAAGGCAGCTGTAAATAAGGCTATCGACGAAGTTGAGAAGAAGGTAAAGGTAGACCTTCCCGACGTTGATTCCATTGCCAAGCAGCTTGGTAAGTAAAATCATTCTTGACAAACAAATCCGTAAAGTATATTGTTTACTTTAATTGAATAAACACCAAACCGTTGATGCGGAGATAAAGGTGATCATGATCCCACAGAGAGCCGGCGTTGCTGAGAGTCCGGTGGAAAACAAGTCATCAAATGGACCGCTGAGGGTGCAGTCAAAGGCTTAGGCCGAGTATTCTGTGACGCGAGGGCATGCGTTATTTGCCGGGGATATGTTGGTATCCTGCTAAGTGCTTCATAAGATCATCTTATTGAAGAATCAAGGTGGCACCACGGATTTATTGAGAATTCGTCCTTGACAGAAAAGATTTCTGTCAGGGACTTTTTTATTGCTCTGACAGAGGAAACGAAAGGAGCTTTTGAAAAATGGAGATCAGACCGTCACTGGAAGAAGTAAAGAAATATGCTTCTTCTGCGGAATATAAGTGTATTCCGGTTTCAACTTCTATCCTGTCTGATATTAAGACACCCATAGAAGTTCTGAAGATCTTAAAGAACGTCTCTACGCATACTTATATGCTGGAGTCCATGGAGAACAACGAGAACAGGGGAAGATATACCTTCCTGGGCTTTGACCCCAAGCTGGATATCACCTGTGCCAACGGTGTCATGACCGTGGGAGACGAGACAATAGAGACAACAGATCCCGGGGATGTCATCAGAAACATCATGAAGGACTATAGAAGCCCTAAACTCGACTTTCTTCCCGCATTTACAGGCGGCCTTGTAGGATACTTCTCCTATGACTACATAAAGTATGCGGAGAAGAGCCTGGATCTGGATGCAGAAGATAAGGAAGGCTTCAAGGATGTGGATCTGATGCTCTTTGACAAGGTCATCGCTTTTGACTCCCTGATGCAGAAGATCATCCTCATCGTAAATATAAGACTTGATGATATTGAGAATGAATACGAAAGAGCCGGGAAGGATCTTGAAGCTCTTATCAGCCTGATCCGTAACGGTGAAGGCGTTAAGGAGACTCCCGGCAAGCTCCTGAGCGATATAAGGCCTCTCTTCGGAAAAGAAGAATACTGCAATATGGTTGAAAAGGCCAGATATCACATCAAGGAGGGAGACATCTTCCAGATCGTTCTTTCCAACCGTCTTGAGGCGGACTACGAGGGAAGCCTTCTTAATGTTTACAGACTCCTTCGTACCACCAATCCTTCCCCCTACATGTTCTACTTCTCAGGCACGGATGTAGAGGTGGCAGGCGCATCACCCGAGACTTTAGTTAAGCTTGAGGGAGACACCCTCTATACATATCCCCTGGCAGGAACAAGGCCCAGGGGAAAGACGGAAGAAGAGGATCTGGAACTGGAAAAGGAGCTCCTGGCAGATCCCAAGGAACTGGCAGAGCACAATATGCTGGTGGATCTGGGAAGAAATGATATCGGAAAGATCGCAAAGTTTGGATCTGTCAGCGTAAAGAACCTTCATTCCATCTTGCGGTTCTCCCATGTAATGCACATCGGATCTACCGTAAAGGGAACCATCAGGGATGAGTTCGATGCCCTTGATGCCATCGATGCCATCCTTCCTGCCGGAACACTTTCCGGCGCACCCAAGATCCGCGCGTGCCAGCTTATAAATGAGCTCGAAAACAACAAGAGAGGCATCTACGGCGGCGCTATCGGATATGTGGATTTTTCCGGGAATCTGGACACATGTATCGCCATAAGGATCGCATATAAGAAAGGCAGCAAGGTATTTGTCAGGTCAGGAGCAGGCATCGTTTACGACTCTGTTCCCGAGAAGGAATATACCGAGTGCATCAACAAGGCGGCGGCAGTAATAAATGCCATTAAGGCCGCATCTGACGAAGAGCTTTAAAGGAGGTTTAACATGGTACTGCTTATAGATAATTATGACAGTTTTTCTTATAACCTCTACCAGCTCATCGGATCCGTGGAGCCTGAAATAAAGGTTATAAGAAATGATGAGATGACGGTGGAGGAGATAGATGATCTTTCCCCCGAGGCCATATTCATCTCCCCCGGTCCCGGAAGGCCGGAAGATGCAGGTGTATGTATCGACGTTATAAAGAGACTGGGAGACAGATATCCCATCCTGGGCGTATGCCTGGGACATCAGGCCATCTGCGCAGCTTACGGAGCTACAGTTACTTATGCAAAGGAACTGATGCACGGCAAGCAGTCCGTGATCACCGTATCCAGCGACTGCGATCTCTTTAACGGACTTTTCATTTCAGTCCCCGTTGCCAGATACCACTCCCTGGCAGCAGATCCTGCCACTATGCCGGAGGACCTTCAGGTGACCGCAGTTACGGACGAAGGTGAAGTAATGGCAGTAAAACACAAAGAATACCAGGTCTATGGAGTGCAGTTCCATCCGGAATCCATAATGACCCCTGACGGAAAAAAGATGATGGAAAACTTTATAAATATCGCAAGAAACATGAGGAGGAATCAGAAATGATCAAGGAAGGAATCATCAAGATAGTAAACAAGGAAGATCTTACATATGACGAGGCTTATCAGGTCATGAACGAGATCATGAACGGAGAGACCACACCTACACAGAATGCGGCTTTCCTGGCTGCTCTTTCCACAAAGAGCGCAAGGGCAGAGACCATCGATGAGATCTCAGGCTGCGCCCAGGCCATGAGGGAGCACGCTTCAAAGGTAGAGCATCCCGGTATGGAGGTGCTGGAGATCGTAGGAACCGGCGGAGACGGAGCCCAGAGCTTCAATATCTCCACTACATCCGCATTTGTTATCGCATCTTCAGGCATCAAGGTGGCAAAGCACGGTAACCGTGCTGCATCTTCCAAGTCAGGTACGGCTGACTGTCTGGAGGCTCTGGGCGCCAACATCGCTATCGACCCGGAAAAGGTTCCCGCCCTTCTCGAAAATGCAGGCTTTGCATTCCTTTTCGCACAGAAATACCACGCCGCCATGAAGTACGTGGGAGCTATCAGAAAAGAGCTGGGCTTCAGGACTGTATTTAATATCCTTGGCCCCCTTACAAATCCCGCTTCCCCCGAGTATTTCCTTCTGGGTGTCTACGACGGATATCTGGCAGAGCCCGTTGCCCATGTCCTTAAGAACCTGGGTGTTAAGAGAGCTCTCGTTGTATATGGTAACGACAAGCTGGATGAGATCTCCGCATCTGATGCCACAACAGTATGCGAACTGAATGACGGAGAGATCACAAAGTTTGAGATCAAGCCTGAGGACTTCGGTCTTGTAAGAGGCACCAAGGAAGAACTTGTAGGCGGAACTCCTGAGGAGAATGCCCAGATCACAAAGGATATCCTTCAGGGAAAGATCACCGGAACAAAGAGAAACGCAGTCCTTCTCAATGCAGGTGCAGCCATCTATGTGGGCGGCAAGGCTGCTTCCATCGCTGAGGGTATAAAGAAGGCAGCAGAGCTCATCGACTCAGGCAAGGCTTATGAGACGATGGAGAAGTTTATCGAAGAGTCAAACAAATGAGTAATATCTTAGACACGATCGCAGAAGCCGCAAGAGAGCGGGTAAGTAAGTCAAAGGAGAACATCTCTTCAGATGAGATGAAGGCCGAGGCCTTATCTCTTCCTAAGGGAGACTTCGGTTTCGAAAAGGCGCTGAAGAGGGAAGGCATGTCCTTTATCCTGGAGTGCAAAAAAGCATCCCCCTCAAAAGGCATCATCGCAGAGGATTTCCCATACCTTGAGATAGCAAAAGACTACGAAAAGGCTGGAGCATCTGCCATCTCCGTCCTTACCGAGCCCCGGTGGTTCAAGGGGGATATCTCCTATCTTAAGAAGATCAGTGAGACCGTGGATATCCCCTGCCTTCGAAAGGACTTCGTTGTAGATGAGTATATGATCTACGAGGCAAAGGTATCAGGGGCATCGGCAGTGCTTCTTATCTGTTCCATCCTTGATGAAAAGACCTTAAAGGAATATATAGGGATCTGTGATGAGCTGGGCCTTTCCGCTTTAGTGGAAGCCCACGATGAGACGGAAGTTCAGATGGCCCTTAGATCCGGTGCAAGGGTCATAGGAGTCAACAACAGAGATCTTAAGGATTTTACTGTGGATCCCCTTAACTGCTTAAGGCTCAGAAAGGATATTCCCGAAGATATCGTCTTTGTTGCCGAGAGCGGAGTTAAGACTGCGGAAGATATAAGAAGGCTTCAGGATAACAAAGTGAATGCTGTCCTGATTGGAGAATCAGTAATGAGATCTCAGGACAAGAGCGCATTTATAAAGGAGCTTAAAAGACTCATATGACACTGGTGAAGTTCTGCGGAAACAGAAGAGAAGAGGATATACGCTTCCTTAAAGAAGCCGGGGGAGACCTGGCCGGATTTATCCTGACACCGGGCTTTAAGAGGTCGGTGGAGCCGGAGTTTGTTAAGACTATCTCAAAAGCTCTTCCGGAGAACATCAGAAAGGTGGGAGTCTTCGTAAACGAACCTGTTGAAAACATCATCAGGATAGCAGGAGATGATATCATCGATATGATCCAGCTTCACGGTGACGAAGATGAGGACTACATAAGAGAACTGAAGAAACTGGCTCCCGGCAGGAAGATAATCAAAGTCTTTATCGTTAAAGGAGAAGAAGATATCAGAAGAGCCAACGAAAGCTCTGCCGATCTGGTGCTTCTTGATGCGGGAGTGGGAGGTTCAGGAAAGCTCTTTGATCATTCCCTCATAAAAGGGATAGAAAGGGACTTTATCCTGGCCGGAGGACTTAATGATGGGAACGTGGCCCGGGCTATAGAAAATGCCGGTCCTCACCTCATAGGAGTAGATGTAAGTTCCGGAGTTGAAACTGACGGACACAAAGACAGAGAAAAGATGATAAGATTTTCGAGAAATGCAAAGAAGGAGTATTGAGAGATGAGTGAGAAAGAAGGAAGATTCGGAGTCCACGGCGGACAGTATATCCCCGAGACACTTATGAATGCTGTTATCGAACTTGAGCAGGCTTATAACAAGTATAAGGATGATCCGGAGTTTAACGAAGAGCTTCAGACCCTCTTTAACGAATATGCCAACCGTCCCAGCAGACTTTACTTCGCAAAGAAGATGACTGAGGACTTAGGTGGCGCCAGGATCTACCTTAAGAGGGAGGATCTGAACCACACGGGAGCCCACAAGGTAAATAACGTCCTCGGCCAGGCCCTTCTTGCAAAGAAGATGGGCAAGACAAGACTTATCGCCGAGACGGGCGCCGGACAGCACGGCGTTGCCACAGCCACGGCTGCCGCTCTTTTCGGAATGGAGTGCGTAGTCTTCATGGGCGAAGAGGATACAAAGAGACAGGCTCTCAATGTATACAGGATGAGACTTCTGGGTGCGGAAGTAATTCCCGTCAAGACAGGTACCAGGACCTTGAAGGATGCCGTATCCGAGGCTATGAGGGAGTGGACTTCCAGGATCGAAGACACCCACTACTGTCTGGGTTCCGTAATGGGGCCCCATCCTTTCCCCACTATCGTCCGTGATTTCCAGGCTGTTATCTCCAGGGAGATCAAGAGCCAGATGCTGGAAAAAGAGGGAAGGCTTCCTGATATCGTAATGGCCTGCTGCGGAGGCGGCTCCAATGCCATCGGATCCTTCTACGATTTCATAGAAGATAAGGATGTAAGGCTTATAGGCGTAGAGGCTGCAGGAAGAGGTATCGATACCTTTGAGACAGCTGCCACCATCAACACAGGAAGGCTCGGTATCTTCCACGGAATGAAGTCCTATTTCTGCCAGGATGAATATGGCCAGATCGCACCGGTCTATTCCATATCTGCCGGCCTCGATTACCCGGGCATCGGACCTGAGCACGCATGGCTTCACGACACAAAGAGGGCAGAGTATGTGGCCATCACTGACGACGAAGCTGTAAATGCCTTTGAGTATCTCTCCAGGACAGAAGGCATCATCCCCGCCATCGAGTCAGCACATGCCATCGCCTATGCTATGAAGATTGCACCCACACTTCCCAAGGATCAGATCATCGTAGTAACGGTATCGGGAAGAGGCGACAAGGACTGCGCAGCCATTGCAAGATACAGAGGAGAAGATATCCATGAGTAAGATAAAAGAAGCATTCACAAACGGTAAGGCATTTATCCCTTTCATCACCTGCGGGGATCCGGATCTGGAGACCTCTGAGAAGATCGTCTATGAGATGGAGAAGGCAGGTGCAGATCTGATCGAGCTGGGTATACCTTTCTCTGATCCAACAGCTGAAGGCCCCGTTATCCAGGAGGCGTCCTTAAGGGCCCTTAATGCGGGAACTACTACGGATAAGATCTTCGATATGGTAAGAAGGATCAGAAAGAATACTGATATCCCCATGGTCTTCATGACCTACGCCAACGTTATCTACTCCTATGGCAGTGAGAAGTTCATCTCCACCTGTAAGGAACTGGGTATGGACGGCCTTATACTCCCCGACATCCCCTACGAGGAGAAGGGCGAGTTTATCGACCTCTGCCATCAGTACGGTGTGGATCTTATATCCCTTATAGCTCCCACTTCCGAGGACCGTATCTCCATGATCGCTTCGGAGGCGGAAGGCTTCATCTATGTGGTCTCCAGCCTGGGTGTTACAGGAACCAGGACCAGCATCACCACTGATATCCCTACACTGGTAGGCAAGATCAAGGAATCTTCCAAGGTGCCCTGCGCCATCGGATTCGGTATCTCCAATCCTGAGCAGGCAGCCAATATGGCCAGGTCCGCAGACGGCGTTATCGTAGGATCTGCCATTGTTAAGATCATCGCTAAGTACGGAAAAGATGCTCCTGCGCATGTAGGCGCCTTCGTCAAAGAGATGAAAGAAGCGTTATAATATCTCCATAAAGCTGAAGGGAGAAAAGATATGTTCAAGACAACAGTGGAAGTAGAGGGCATGATGTGCGGCATGTGCGAAAGCCATGTTAACGATGCCGTCAGAAAAGAACTGAACCCCAAGAGCGTCAAGTCTTCCCACAAGGATAAGATCACCGAGATCATCACTAAGGAGGAGCCTGACCAGGAGAAGATACGAAAAGCCATCGCCGATACAGGCTACGAAGTCAAGGGCATCAAGACCGAGCCTTACGAAAAGAAAGGCTTTTTCGGGATATGCTGATATTCACCGGTTCTTCCCTTGATAATAATAATAATATATGGTAATTTTATTGGTGATTTTAAATCCCGATCAAATGCAAATTTAAGGAGGATACTATGATTTACTCGACAGAAGTTAAGAATATGTGCCCCGTACATCAGGGTGTACATCATGGTGCTGCACCCATCCCCGAAGAGGCTAAGTGGGTACAGTCAAAAGAGGTTAAGGATATTTCCGGCTATACACACGGTATCGGCTGGTGTGCTCCTCAGCAGGGTGGCTGTAAGCTTTCCCTCAACGTTAAGGACGGAATCATCCAGGAAGCTCTCGTAGAGACTATCGGATGCTCCGGTATGACACACTCCGCTGCTATGGCTGCTGAGATCCTTCCCGGTCTTACAGTTCTTGAAGCTCTTAACACAGACCTTGTCTGCGACGCTATCAACACAGCTATGAGAGAGCTCTTCCTTCAGATCGCTTACGGCAGAACACAGTCTGCTTTCTCTGAGGGCGGACTTCAGATCGGTGCCGG
>JAGAFH010000132.1 GCA_017612755.1 Clostridiales bacterium | reverse complement strand
TATAGACAGACCTGTGACGGCCGCCGGTGCAGCCGATGCCTATATGAAGCCTGCTCTTTCCCTCCCTGTTATAGAAGGGGATCGCAAACTTGAAGAAATCCGTGAGCATGGCCTCGCAGTCCCGGGTCTCCTGAAATCCGTTGAGATAGTCGGCAACAGCTTCATCCTTACCCGAGAACATCTTAAGATCCTCTACCCAGTAAGGGTTAGGAAGAAATCTAACATCAAGGACATTGTCGCAATCTACCGGAATACCGTACATAAAACCGAAAGATTCGACAAAGATTGACATTCCGCTCATCTTACCGTCATCTTCCAGGAGTTCTCTGAGGGCGCTCTTAAGAGAAGATATAGGCATAAGGGTCGTATCTATAACATTAGTGGCACGGCCTCTTACATTTTGGAGCATCTTCCTTTCGGCAGCGATAGCATCGGTGAGGCTCATCTCATCCGTAAGAGGATGCTTTCTTCTTGTCTGGCGGTATCTGCTGACCAGGACTTCGTCACTGGCCTCCAGGAATACGATCCTGTAGGGAACCGATATCTCTTCGTCGATCTTCTTAAGAGCATCAGCCAGACCTCTCAGAAGGTCGCGGCTTCTTATATCCACCACAAAAGCCAGCTTGTCTATACCGGCAAGGTCGCCTTCGCCCTTGCTGAACATGGAGACCAGCTCCGGAAGGAACTGGGGGGGGAGATTGTCGATACAGAAGAATCCGTTATCCTCGAAGAAAGCCTCTGCCTGGCTCTTCCCCGCTCCGCTCATGCCTGTCAAGATGATAAGTTCCATATCATTCCCACTTTCCGACAATACGGACTTCGGTCTGAAGCCGGACATTTGAGTCTTTGTAGACTTTGTCCTGTATATATCTAATGAGTCTCATAACATCAGAAGCACTGGCGGTCCCGCCGTTATTTACAACGAAACCTGCGTGTTTGGGCGACACCTGGGCGCCCGAATCATCAAGCTTAAATCCCTTAAGTCCGCTGCCCTCTATAAGAGCTCCGGCGTAATACCCTTCCGGTCTCTTGAAGGTGGAACCTGCACTGGGAACATCCAGGGGCTGGGACCTGGTCCTCTTTTCCCGGAGTTCATTCACATAAGCTTCGATCTTTTCCTTATCACCTTTCTTAAGACGCGCAGTCATCTTGGTGATAACGATATTCTTTCCCGATGATGCCTTTTCCTCAAAGATGCTCTTCCTGTAACCGAAACCGCATTCCGAAGCAGGGATCTCCTTAAGTTCGTTGTCCTCTATATAGGAAACACTGACAGCGATATCCTTTATCTCCCTGCCGTAAGCGCCGGCGTTCATAAAGACAGCACCGCCTACATTTCCGGGAATGCCGCAGCAGAACTCGGCTCCCTCCAGGGACTGCCTCGTACATGTATTCCCGAAAAGAGCAAGGGAAGCGCCGGCCATTGCCTCAATGGTCACATATCCTTCTTCATCCTCTTCAAGGATATTAATGTCAGCCATCTTACGGGAGATCCTTATGACAAGTCCGTCAAAACCCTGATCGGAAATGAGCATATTTGATCCGGCCCCCAGGATAAGGACTTCCCTGTTTTCCTTTTTGGCGTAGGAAAGAAGTCCGATTATCTCTTCTTCAGTGGAAGGCTCCGCAAATTCAGAAGCGGGACCTCCGCATCTGAAAGTGGTATACGACTTTAAGATCTCATTTTTCCTGATATCTGCCATTAGTCGTCCCTGCCGCCTCCGGGGAATACTCTTGCCACCAGATCGGCAGCGGCATTATATCCCATCTTCTTGACCCTGTAGTTGATGGCAGCAGCCTCGACGATGATAGCCAGGTTACGTCCGGGACCTACCGGGATAGTGAGGGAAGGTACCTTTATGCCCAGGATATCAGTGGTTTCTTCCGTAAGACCCATCCTGTCATATGTCTTCTTCTCATCCCAGGGCTCCAGGTTGATGATGAAATCGATATTCTCCTGCTGCTTGACGGAGGATACACCGTAGAGCTCCTTAACATCCAGGATGCCGATACCTCTGATCTCAATAAGATGCCTTATCACTTCGGGTGCATTGCCCACAAGTGTGGTATCGGAGATCTTCCTGATCTCCACCTGGTCGTCGGCAATAAGCCTGTGACCTCTCTTAACGATCTCAAGAGCAGTCTCCGACTTACCTACCCCGCTCTCACCGAGGATAAGGATACCTTCACCGTTTACTTCGACCAGAACACCGTGCATGGATACTCTGGGAGCCAGTTCCATATTGAGATACTTTACAAGGGAACTGGAAAACTCAGACGTTGCCGCATCAGTCCTGAGGATGGGAGTCTTTGTCTCCTCTGCAGCCTCAAGCATCTCCCTGTGGGCCTCGTGGTTCCTGGTAAGGATAAGGGCCGGGATCTCTTTGGAGAAGAGACCAAGTATGGACTTTTTCCTGTTTACGGAAGTCAGATGCTCAAGATAAGCATGCTCCATATTTCCCACGATCTGTATTCTGTCGGGACCGAAGTGGTCGTAGTATCCTGCAAGCTGAAGGCCGGGTCTGGTAGCATCGGCTACGCAGATCCTCCTCTGCTCTATATCTCCGGAATCGTAAACGACTTCCAGATCGAAGTCCTTTACGATATCAGAAAGAAATACGCTTGAATAAGGCATTTTCAAGATCTCCTGTCTGGGTCTTCTCCGGTATCAGTACCTGACTTCCACGTTGTGGACCTTGCCGTCCGTGAATACGGGTACCTTAGTATCTGAAAGCTCATCTCCGTCACAGAATACCTTGACTCCGTCCTTGGATCTGAAGAATCCACGGGGCTTTGTGACCTTGATGTCGTAGATGGCAAGTCCGCTGTTGACCGTTACTTCGAGAGACGTCTCATCATTTCTGAGGAGCGGCTCTACGATAAGTGCATCAGATGTAAACTCAACACCGAAGCAGGAGAACAGACAGAGAAGAAGCCATGTGGAAGTACCGGAAAGGGTAGGTCCGATGTTCTCGCCGGAATCACTGTTGTTGTACTGGGTGCACCATCTGGGGTTACCGCATACGGTGAAGGGTGACTTCAATGTCCTGAAAGGAAGGATGCAGTCGATGATCCAGTAAGCCGTATCAGCGAGTCTTCCTGCCAGAGCCTTATCATCTACGGACTTGGCTGCCTTCAGCATAGCTGCAGCTGCCATCATATTTGCGTGCTTAAATACGCCGCCGTTCTCTCTGTCGCCGGGATAGTAAAGGGCAACGTCGATCTTGGGAGCGATCTTGGGATAATCAACAGTGGAGCAGAGCCTGAATCCGTAGGGGGACTTCAGGTACTTGTCCATGGAATCCAGCATGGAAGTGATCTGGGCTTCAGATGCACAGTCGGAGAGAAGCGACCAGGAGAATGCGTTGAGGAAGTAAGATCCGGGGGCATCCTCTACCTGGAGTTTATCGCCTGCTGCGCCAAGGTACTCAAGCTCAGGCTTATCCTTTCGGTTAAAGAGTACTCTTGCGAAGAAGTCGTTCTTCCATGCGTAGTCATTAAGTTCTTTCTTGAGAGTTGCTGACAGTTCCTTAAGCTCGGCCACATAAGCCTCATCACCGAAATGGTCGAACATTCCGACAGCTGCATCTACTGCTACCTTAAGAAGGAATCCGTTCATTACTGACTCAGAATACTCGGACTCGAAAGGAACCTCTCCGTAAGCCTTACCGGACTTAGCGAGCTGCTCCTTGTAAGCCTTGATCTTGTCAGCGCCGCCGATACAGTCGGGGTCGACTCTCAGGCAGTCATTCCAGTCAGCTCTGTCGATAAGGGGGATACCGTGCTTACCGACGGAGATCTTGGCAGAATATGTGATGATGGACTTGATAGTCTCGAGAAGCGTTCTTGTCCTGGAGCCGTCATCCTCACCGGGAGCACGGCCTTCTCTTATCTCAACTGTATCTGTACCTGCGATCTTAAACTGCTCCTTAAGGAAGTCATAATCGCCTGTAAGGCCCACATATCTGTCGAGTGCCTGAAGGAGCCAGAGAGCATCATCAGACCACCAGCCGGGTTCTTTACCTACCCAGTAGAAGTTGTGGTTTGCATAACCGTCTTCGAAAACATTCTCACTCCACTCACGGAGAAGCTTCTTGACGAACTCTGTCTGATCCATACCAGCCATGTAATACATAGAAGCAAAGATATCCTGGATCTCTCGAAATCCGATCTCCCTGTAGCCCTTCTGGGTCCAGTCGAGGGATCTGGAAACGAAAGTCTGGTAGAAGACCTGGAAAGGAAGGTTGTTATTTACATAAGCCTCGAAGTCCTTGTCCTCGTGCCTGATCTGCATATACTTTGCATAATCCTTTGTAAAGTCGATGACGGAAGTAAGATCTTCCTCCATGGCTTTGGGATCGCTGTATCTTTCAATGACCCTGGCCAGCTCTTCCTTCATGGTCACGTCGAACTCGAAGTCATCGTTGACTGCATCAGAGGAAAGACATGTAAGATCATCTGCCCTGACGGATCCGCCGGCCTTAACGGTGAACTCTGTTGCAAGTCCGAAGAAACCGGGGCCCTTTCTTGAGGGCTTACTTGCCAGGTGTCCGATGTACTCGGGCTTTTCAAGGCTTCCGGAACCTACCAGGTCTGCATATCTTGCAACATACTCGGAAGGCATCTTTACCTTGCCGTCCTCATGAACGATAAGAACGTTATATCTGATGTTACCCTTCTGCCACTTGGGATTGGGGTTGAAACCGATAGCCATGATAGCGTCGTTTTCGTCGAAGAATACTTCACTCTGTGTGATTACTGTAGTGAAGATAACGTCCTCTCTTAAGGCATGGGGAGCAGTTGTTCCGAACATACCCGTGTATACGATCCTCAGATCCCTGTCCACAGAACCTGTGTTCTCAATATCGATCTTCTGTGCCTCGATAGCGAGGGGAAGTCCCTCGTGCTGGGGAACGATGAAGATAGTCCTTCTGATCTTAAGACCGTCCTTCAGTTCATACTCGATAACAGTCCTGTTCTGGGAATGGATGGTCTGGATCTTCTTAAGGTTTTCGGACTTTGCATCGCCGGACCAGAAGATCTGCTTTCCGTCCTCTGTAAGATAGAACTGTCTGTTGGCAGGGAAGCCGTTTTCCTCAGGAAGGTAGTCCCATCTTGTAGCAAGGACCTGTGTATCGGCATGGGATCTGAAGCATCCGCCGCCCAGAGCATTTACTGCGCTCTTAGGAGTGCTCTGAAGGGGCTTTCTGAAGCCCATCCTGTTTCCGATGAGCATATTTGTGTAGTAATGGGGACCCGGTACGGGAGAAGTGGGATCTGCAATGAGCTCACCTTTTTCGTTAAGGATGCCGCCCCACATCCTGGAGGCTTCGATCTCACTGCTGATGATATCTTTATATTCTGAAGCGATCTCTGTTTCCTTACCTGAAACGAAGACCTTTATGCCTTCATCTGCTTTGATGAGCACATCGTTTGCGGGAATAAGGTCTGCCCAGAAAGGAGCGAGGGCCCCGTTATCCAGAAGAACAGATACAAAGGGCGAATCAAACTCAAGACCTGAAACACCGACTACTTTGGTGTCACCGTCAAGGTTTACATACTGTGCGGAAACTCCGCCTTTTATCTCAACTCCTAAAAACTTGGATACTAAATAATCCTTAGCACTGACCTTCTGTCCTCTTGCTAATTCACTTCTTATGATCATATCGATACCTCCAAGGGAAATGTCCTTTAATTATAATATAGAAAGCACCATAAAAAAAGTGGACACACCCTTTAAAGATGTGTCCACTTTGTTATTGATTCAAAAGGATCAACCGAGGACTACCTCGACCTTGTGAACTGCACCGTCGCCACTGACGGGAACGATGCATCCGTCAAC
>JAGAFH010000131.1 GCA_017612755.1 Clostridiales bacterium | reverse complement strand
CCTTATGGGACCTTCGGGAGCAGGTAAGTCCACACTTCTTTATTCTCTCTCCGGAATGGATAAGCCTACTTTGGGCGAGATCACTTTTTCGGGAAAGGAGATCTCTAAGATGAATTCGGACCAGCTGGCTCTCTTCAGAAGAGAGAACTGCGGATTCGTTTTCCAGCAGACATATCTTGTGGATTCCATGAGCATCATGGATAACATCTTATCTGCTGCCTACCTGGTAACAAATGACAGAAAGGAAGCGGTCAGGAAGGCTTCCGAAACACTTAAGTCCGTAGATCTGGAGGAGAGCCTCTGGGATAAGTTCCCCACACAGATCTCCGGCGGTGAGGCTCAGAGAGCAGGTATCGCCAGAGCGCTGGTTAACAAGCCTTCTATGGTATTTGCAGATGAGCCTACGGGTGCTCTCAACTCGAAGACGGGAAAAGATGTATTGGATACTTTGACGAAGTTTAACAAAGAAGGTCAGTCTATCATCATGGTCACCCATGATATCACAAGTGCAAGAAGAGGAAACAGGATCCTCTATCTGAAGGACGGTGAGATCGCAGGTGAACTGAACCTGGGTGAATATGTATCAGGAGATAAGGACAGACATGCGGCTCTCCGCGACTTCTTAAACGGAATGGGGTGGTAATGATGAATAAAGGATTACTTCTTGCCCGCGCGCATTTCCGTAAGAACAAAGGATCTTCTGTGGGCCTTATCTGCCTTCTGATCCTTACGGCACTTCTTTTCAGCACATCCTTACTGATCCTGACGGATGCATATCCTCTGGCAGAGAAAGAAGCCCAAAGACTTGATTCAGGTGACGGTTTCTTCAGGATCACCGAGAATGTGGAAGGTGTTGATGAAGGCGTTATCAATGAGAACATCGGAGAAGATACTGCCCGCCATTATTCCTACAAGTGTTTAAACTACATAATGACACTGCCTTTCGGTGAAGGAGACACGTCCGTCAATGTCCAGTTCAGCGACGGAAAGACTGCATTTCATAAGCTGATGGCTAATTCCGAGATCGTCAGGGAAGATGCTTCCATAACATCCGGTTATGTCTACCTTCCCTATCAGTTCTATACAGCCGGCGGATTTGATATCGGTGATACCTTCTCATATGAGGTACAGGGTGAAAAGTATGAACTCAAGGTAAGGGGCTTTCTTACGACTCCCTATTTCGGCTGTAATAACTGCGGTGCATTCGAGATCGTGGTAGACGATGATACATACTCTGATATGTGCAGCGTAGACGGTGCTGCCGAAACCTACGTGATCATCTATGAACTGAAGGACGGCGTTAAGCAGTCAGCATTTGCCATCAGATTCGCTAACGATATCGTTGCCGCTGCTCCCGGATGTGCAGTCTCTCATACTGCCCTGTCAGAGAGTATATCAGGAAGGACGTTTATCTCCATGATATTCGTTATCTCCTTTATGGTGGTCACAGTCATAATCATGCTGGTAGTTCTCATGATGCTGGTAAATACAATAGGCAACTATATAAAAGAGAATATGAAGACCCTGGGAGCTTTGAAGGCTGTAGGATATACCAGCAGGGATATAAAGCTTTCCATGCATATCCTGTTCGTGACCCTGGCGGTGATCGGATCAGTGGCCGGTATCCTGCTGTCTTATGTGACGATCCCGCTCTTTGCAAATATCGTTGTAGGCCAGATGGGTATACCTTACAATGTTTCCTTCGTCTTTTATCCTTCTCTTATGATACTGGCATCGGTTGTCGTTTATACGATCATCGTCACTGAGATCGCTCTTAGGAAGATTAGAAGGATCGAGCCTATCGTAGCACTCCGCGACGGTACTGAGAGCCATAACTTCAGAAAGAACAGACTGAGGCTGGACAGATCCAACATGGGGATCAACCTGGCTCTGGCCATGAAGACCACATTCTTTAATATGAAGCAGAATATCATCACTTTCCTGGTAGTGGGAGCAATGGTCTTTCTCTGCACCATAGGAGTACTTCTGTATCAGAACTTCAATGTAGAACCCAGGGTTGAGATGATGGCCTTTGAAACCTGCAGCGGTGTCATCGGATTTGACAACGAGACGGCAGAAGAGGGAAAGGAATATCTGGAGAGCATCGAAGGAGTCCGCAACATAAGAAATATCATCAACGTCTACTTCTGCTATGGAGAAGAGGACAAGATCTGGGTATACATAATGGATGATGTCTCTGCCATGAACAACAAGAACGTCTGCTTCGAGGGAAGGCTTCCCCAGTACGACAACGAGATCGCAGTAAGCGGAATGTTCTGCAAGGAATACGGATTTAAGGTTGGGGATACCATCAATCTCACATACGGTGATGAGTCTTATTCGTATCTGATCACAGGCCTGGTCCAGACGACAAACAACAATGGTAAGGAAGCTGTATTGAGCTGTGATGCGGCAGAGAGGGTCATGGATCTTGAGTATGCTCCGGCATATTACTATTTCGACACAGACGATGCTACTGCCGAAGGCACACAGGCAGTTCTGGATAAGTGCGAGGATGAATTCGGATCTCACATGATCTCCAAGATGAACTTCTTTGATATCGTTGAAGGAGCCCTTACGGTATTCAGATCTGTTTCAGTGGCAATGCTGGCTACCATGTGCGTAGTATCCGCTGCCGTAATACTCCTGGTCCTCTACCTTCTGATCAAGTCACTGATCTTCACCAAGAAAAAGGACTACGGTATCTATAAGGCCATCGGTTATACCACTAATAATCTGGTGCTTCAGACAGCTGTATCTTTCATGCCTTCCATAATCATTTCAGTACTGGTATTCTCGGTCGTATCATATTTCTACGCCAATCCGGTAATGAATATCGCCATGAGTTCTTTCGGAATAGTAAAAGCAAACTTCGTGGTACCTGTAACAGGAGTAGTGATGGTAGCAGTCTTTATGATCATAATATCCTTCCTCTTCGCCATATTTGAAGCAAGAAGGATCAGGAAGATCGAAGCATACAATATGCTGATCGCCGAATAAAATAAATAATTGCCTGAAAAGGGCCGTTCGATTGCCGATACTGGCAATCAGACGGCTCTTTTTCGGTAATCAGTTATAAAAATCGTCCCAGTAGCAGATATGTTCCGTCTGATAATCATCATTATCCCGGAAATCCACATATCCCTTTTCCTCCCGGATCAGATAGGTCCACTTAGGTTCGCTGTAGCCTTCGGGAACCAGATCGGATAAAGTCACTTCTTCGTAGACAAAGTCTGACTTCTGATAATAGACTTCATGGGGAGCGCCCTGTCCGAAAAAGTCAAAGGAATAGGAAATAAGTATAGGCTTGTCTTCTGTGTTATAGAACTCAAAGGATTCTCTGGGAGTAAGTGCCCAGGTGGTAAGAAGAGCCACTACTGCCAGAAGGGCTCCCAGGATCACACCCGAAACGGATATTACGGCCCAGATCCATTTCTTTCTTTTTTCACGGGAAGCATAGAGAGTGAAGGGAAGAGATACAAGTCCCAGCCAGGCTGCAATAGAGGCAACGGGAGCGATGTCAAAGAGCGTGATCGCATCGTCCCGGTATCTGACGACGAAGACACGGGACAGATCCATAGATGCAAAAAGAGGCAGGAGCAGGAACAGAAGTCCGGCGGCAGCCACCACGATCGAGATCATCCAGGGTCTTCTCACAAAGATCACCTCCTAATGCTTTGATAATCAAAATATATTATAGTCCAGTGAAAACAGTTAGGCAAAAAGGAAAGAAAATTTGATCATCCATAACAAATGGAAGAAGGCTTTTTTGTACAGAATGAACAGGGAGGCGGTAGTATAATTGACTTATGAAGATATGTGCATTTATAGGGGATATGTACAGGGACTATTCATTGTCCGTTATAAGAACGCTTAATGAACGTGCTTCAGAGAGGGGACACAGGATCGATATCTACGGCAACTGTTCTCTTCCCAGCACCAACCCTCTGCATGTCATTGGATTTAAGAGTATCCTTTCACTTCCTAACTTAAGTGAATATGACGGTATCGTATTCTGCTACGATACATTGAACCATGGAGGAATGGCAGGGGAGCTGGTGGACAAGCTCACATCAGAACCTGATATCCCTCCGGTAGTCTGCTTAAGATCTGAAGTGGCAGGCTTCTACAATATCGTCCCGGATAACAGGAGCATGATGTACGACATCACTAAGTATGTTATCGGAAAGTGCCGGAGCGATAAGATCGGATTTGTTACCGGAAGGGACGACCTTCAGGATGCTTCCGAAAGAAGAGCCGGCTTTGAGGATGCCATGCACGAAGCGGGCTACGAAGTTTCCGAAGACATGATCTTTCACGGCACATACTGGATAGACAAAGCTCCTGAGACGGCAGACTTCTTCATCGGGGATGAGGGGGATCTTCCTGAAGCAATCATCTGTTCCAACGACTATATGGCGGTGGCCCTGATGGATGAACTGATAATCAGGGGTTATTCCATCCCGGAAGATACCATGGTCACCGGATTCGACAATATATCAGAATCGGAAGACCATATCCCGTCCCTGACTACTTTAGAGATCCCGGAAGAATATCTTGCATCTACTGCCATTGATGTACTTGAGAAACTTCATGCCAAAGAGCATGCCGAGTACTATATAACAGTTCCCGGAAAGATCGTCCCCAGGGAAAGCACATGTGACAACAACGGCGGAATGGATGTATTCAAGGCCTTAAGGGAGCTGAAGCTGGCCAAGTCCAACTCCATCGATGCCATGAGGGAATATGTTATCTTAAGCGCCATCTACGAAGGAGCGCTGACTGCTGATTCGGCCCTCCAGGTGACCCTTGATAACCTGAAACTGGTGGACAGTGTAAAGGAGTGCTACCTCTGCAGATACTGCGAGAACGACAGGGAGCTCATCGGTTATTTTAACGAAAAGGATGACATCACCAGGTGCAGTATCTCCTTCGATAACTCAAGGCTCCTTCCCGAAGGCTTCAAGGAGGAGAACACCGGCGTCAATATCCTTCTGCCCCTTGCCTACAAGAATGAAGTCTACGGCTACGGCTTTTTCGTAGTGGACACCACAAGGCCTGATTTTATAAATGAGAAGATTGAATTTCTTCTCATGCAGTTCGGCCAGAGCATCAACAGGGTGGAACTCTATGAGAAGTATTTCGGCGTCAAGGATATCATCACCCTCTACGTAAGAGATCCACTGACGGGAATCTTTAACAGAAGGGGATTCGAAAAGAATATATCGGAGCTTTTCGATGAGGATAAGAATAAGCTTCACGACCTTACTATCGTATCCATCGATATGGACGGCCTTAAGGAGATCAACGATTCCTTCGGTCACAACAAAGGTGACGAAGCCATAAAGGAGACAGCCGACTGCATAAAACGTTCCCTGAAGGATGGGGAGTTCGTTGCCAGGATGGGCGGAGACGAATTCGTGGCAGTCCTCATAATGTCGGATCTGGGACGTGTGGGCCAGTTCATCAGGAACCTGAGAAGCGAGATCAGGAACGTGAACAAAGAAGAGAAGTACCCCTTCGAACTCAGCGCCAGTATCGGCACCTGCGAACTGACTACCTGGAATGACATGATCGAGTGCATGAACAAAGCCGACAAGGCCATGTACCTTGAGAAGAAGGCCAAGAAAAAGAACAGGTGAGATAATATAGAACATAATCCGTAAGGAAAAAAGGGATAAGGAGAAAAGACTATGGAATGCAGGATGGATGATTCTTTCAGCACTACCGGAATAGAACAGATAGATGCAGAGCAGCGCCGTGAACTTATATCGGCAGCAATGCAGAACCAGACAGATTCTCTGGAGATGTGGATGTCAAACATGGACGGAAAGAAACTTGTGTCACTTGTGTTCTCTTTTCTGTTTTTCATCACCTTTGCAGGTTCCATAATCTATTTTGTAGCCACAGAGCGCCCCCTGATAGGAGTTACCATCTTCGGAAGCGCCTTTGTGGTCCTTCCCCTGATATCCCTGTTCTATCCCCAGAGCGAAAGCCAGAGAAAAGGCATCTTCATGTGCCTGGCTACCGGCCTCGGTATAGTTGTTCCCTGTCTTCTTAAGCAGTTTTTCAAAGGATACGAAGATATCAATATCCTTCTCATATTAGTCATAGCAGAGTTTGGTTTCTGGGGACTGATCCTTCTGTTTTCAGCCTTCTCCAAATTCGGACTGGCAGGAAGATCCTACAAGGAAAAAGTAGTTGGAAACTGTATCGGATATCAGTACTTCTTCAGCGTCGACAACCATAATACCGCGGATACTGTGCACGGCACCCATAGGGAACTGGTTGCAGCTCCCGTATATACATACAACTACGAGGGTCAGAATTTCACCCAGTACGACCGGGAAGGGGGAAGTTCCTTCACTACGGTCAAGGTGGGAGAATTGAGAGAACTGTATGTAGATCCTACTGATCCCAGATTCTTCAAGGAGAAGATCACCAAAGTATCCAGAGTGTTCCTGGCAGTCTTAGGCGTTGCCCTCATAGCCGTTTCCCTTTTCTGCTGGCGATTTGCCGACAGGGGTGAGGGAGTAAAAGAGGACTACAGGGAGGACGTTAAGATAGTCAAGGAAGACGGAAAGATCGTCCTCACCCAGGAGCTTCTCATGAGCGATAACAGGGCTAATATCGACTACGACTTTTCTGTCCTTCAGACTATAAAGACAGCTGCCATGGTCGTCGCTGCCGGCGCTCTCATCTCTATTGTCTTTGCAGTCAGTTTCTACCTCAAGGGCAAGAAGCAGGAGGATATCTCCGATAAGGCAATAAGTAACAGACTGTTCCTCATATTAGGCGGCGGATTCGTATTCCTTTTAAGTAT
>JAGAFH010000130.1 GCA_017612755.1 Clostridiales bacterium | reverse complement strand
TATCCGGGAACTCCGATTATCAGTTCAGGGATACTGTCTTCATCGATGTAGATAAGGTCGTATCTGATATCATCTTCGTTACCATATTCGAGATCATCCAGGTAATCATCGATGGTCTCTATATATGCTTCGGCATAAGCACCATCTATGACAGCTGCCGTTGTCTCTGAAGTCTCTGATGTTTCAGGGGCCACCGTCTCTTCGGGTTCGGATGGTCTTGTCTTCTCAGGTTCGGTAGGAGCTTCCAGGGAGTCGTTATCTTCCGTCTCCTCTTCCTCATCCTCGTCCTCTTCTTCTCTTTCCCGGTCGTCGGGTGCAAGAAGGGAATCTATCATATTGCACCCTCCCATAAGGAAAGCGCAAGCCAGTACAGCTGACATAAGCTTTGCTCTTTTCATGTTCCAGACTCCTCTCATCCTGTCTTTAGACATTATACCAATTTGCCCTGATAATAACACGCAATAGAAAAGACCGCGTCTTTCCGGGAACGCGGTCTTTCGCTAAGGTATATATGGGGTAAAATAAGGAAGCTTAGCCTAAGCCCATTGCAGGGTTGAAGTTTGTGTAATATGTTCCGATACCTGTGTCTCTGTTGAACTCTACATAACAGTCGTCTGCACCGACTCTGACGATAGTACCGTCATCTGTTCTCTGGGAAGCATCCACATAGGAAGTATAGAAATCCTCAAAGAGCGCTTCGTTCATTCTGTATACAGCAACAGCTTCATAGGAAGTCTGTGTCTCCTTGTAGGCAGTGAAACCCTGGTTGAACATGTAGTCGCCGTCACCGTAAGCAAAACCGTACTGCTGGTCAAGAGCGGGATCGTCAACAGTAAAGCCCTGGTCGATATAGGACTGGGCGGTATTTCTCAACTCCTCATCCTCGATGGTATTGATGTCCTGAAGTGTCCAGTCGTCAGGGAGGTTATCATAATTGATGTTATCCCAGTCAATGGCGACTATATACTCTTCAGCGCCTTCAATGCCAGACATGGAAGGCCATTCGAATTCACCGTCATAGAACTCATCCATCTCCTCTTCAGATTCTGTGGGCTTCTCTGTCTCTTCTTCAGTTTCTTTTTCAGTCTTCTTTGTTGTCTCTTCTGTCTCTTTCTCAGTCTGCTCTGTCTCAGGGGTCTCATCCTTTGTCTGGGAAGCGCAGCCTGTAAAGAGAAGGCTGGCAGCTGTAAAAGCTGTAACTATTGTTGTTAAGATCTTTTTGTTCTTCATCTTTGTTGTTCTATCTCCTTTTCTGCCGGAACTTCTCGCTGTCCCGGTCTACGAACAACATCTTAACGGTCACTTTCAACGCAGTTGTATAGAAGATGTGTAGAACTTGCAACAAAAGTGGGGCAAAAATAGGTTATCTGTCTTTCCGGGGAAAGATGTTATTATATCTGGTATGGAAAAAGATCTTTGGACATATCTTAAAGAGACTGATAAACCCCTGGTCTTATACGGAACGGGAAACGGCGCCGACAAGATCATCGCCAAGCTGGAAAAAGACGGCACCTTCTGTAAGGTACAGGGTATATTTGCCAGTACGGATTTTGTCAGGGACAGATATTTCCGTGGCATGAAGGTGGAATCCTTTGAATCTGTAACGGAACGTCTGGGAAAAGACATTATCGTTTTGATGTGTTTCGGATCATCCAGACCGGAAGTGCTGGAAAACGTCTACAGGATCTCTTCCTTATGCGAGTTCTACGCTCCCGATGTGCCGGTCTACGGCACCGATATCTTCGACACGGCCTACTATGAGAAAAATAAGGACAAGATCGGTCAGGTGACCGCCCTTCTGGCGGACGGATTCTCCAAAAAGACTATGTGTAACACTGTTACAAATAAACTGACCGGAGGCCTTTCCCCGCTTTTGGAGTGTGAAGTGTCCAAAAGGGAGGCAGACCTGCTCCTGACCCTTCCGGAGGGTGCTGTTTTCGTGGATCTGGGGGCTTATAACGGGGATACGGTCCTTCATTACACTTCTCTTTTCCCGCAGATCAGTAAGATCTACGCCGTTGAGCCGGATAAAAGAAATTTCAGAAAGCTTCAGGAGAATACAGAGGGACTTCCCTTTGATATCACTTATATAAATGCCCTTATTTCCGATCATGACGGCATTTCCTACGCAGGAAAGAACAGAGGAAGAGGCGTTCATGAGCAGGATCAGGGAGATGAGATAAGATCTGTCACGGTGGACAGCATCCTTGAAGGCTCCTCCTGCGACTTTATAAAGATTGATGTGGAAGGAAATGAAATAAAGGCCATACAGGGCGCCAAAGAGACCATAGCCCGGTATAAGCCTTCGATGCAGATAGCCTGTTATCACAGGAGCGGGGATATCTTCGAGATCCCCCTTGCCGTTCTTGAACTGAACCCGGACTACAAGGTCTATATGCGTCATACGCCTCACGTTCCGGGCTGGGACACCCAGTTTTACTTTGTCTGATCGTCCCTTCTGTGTACTTTCCTGATAGTTCCGTCAGGCTCTTTGATGGACATGTGGTCCAGCTGGGCCCCCAGATTTCCCAGGACTGCTTTTCTATAGATATCACGAAGCTTCTTCTGCTCCTCTTTTTCCGCCTCCGTAAGTCCCACGTCCTTAGACTTGTGGTAGAGCTCATTTATCCTCTTTACGGTATCATCCATACTCATGGTCATTTCCTCCGTCAGTTATATCTCAACGCATCGATGGGCTTCATGGCAGCAGCTTTCCTGGCGGGATACAGCCCGAAAAGGATACCTACTCCGCTGGAGAAGACTACGGCGACTATAGCTACCGGGATCGATATCGAGAAACTTACATTACCTATTATATTGATCACCTGAAGACCCAGCCAGGAGAGGACAAGTCCGATCATACATCCGATCAGGCTCAATGTCATGGCCTCTATCAGGAACTGCAGCAGTATGACTCCGGGCCTTGCTCCTATGGCCTTTCTTATGCCTATCTCCCTTGTTCTCTCGGTTACAGAGACCAGCATGATGTTCATGATGCCGATACCTCCGACGAGAAGGGATATGGCAGCTATTCCTCCGAGAAGAAGGGAAAGGGCTCCCGTTATCTTATCCATAGCAGAAGAGATCTGGGACTGGTTGAAGATATAGACATCTTCCGTACTTCCGAACTTATCAGTAAACTCTGCTTCCAGCTCTTCCACCAGGGCAGAGGTGTCACTGTCCACCGCGGAAAGATAGATCTCCGGGATGGAACTCATCCTGGCATTGGAGGAAAGCCTTACTGCGGAAGTGATAGGGATATATATCTGGTATTTGCCCATCAGGAGATTGGCAAAATCATTACTGCTCTTAAGGACTCCCACTATCATGTAAGGTCTTCCGGATACAGTCAGGGTCTCACCTATTACATTCTCTCTTCCGAAAAGATCTACTGCCGTGGCATTACTTACCACTGCCACACTGCTGTGGTTGTCATTGTCCGGAGTCATGAGAAACCTTCCGTAGACCACGTTAAGTCCCTGTATCGCCATAAAGTCCGGGGTCGTTCCGTAGGTGATGGCCGTGCCCTTATCCTGGGGGCCTGAGATCATATCAAAGGAATAGATGACCGGTGCCACTTTATCCGCATGGGGAAGGTCTGTCAGGGTCTCTATATATTCCATGGTAAAGACGACGCTCTCTCCGTCATCATCTACCGTTACAAGATCCGTTCCCAGTTCGTTTACGGCAGTCTTGATATTATCGGTAGCGCCGCTTACAAGGGATACGAGGACTACCAGTGAGAATACGCCGATGATTATTCCCAGCATGGTCAGGAAGGAACGGAGTTTTTTTGTCCTTATGGAGCTGAAGGCCATCTTCATGGATTGGAAAAAGATCATATCTGACTTCTCTCCTCCCTGGTCTCCGTGACGATACCGTCCATTATCCTGATGCTCCTGTCCGCCTGCATGGCCACTTTGTCATCATGGGTGATGAGGACAATGGTGTTGCCCTGCTTGTGAAGTTCCCTGAATATGCTCATGATCTGGGCGCCTGTTGCCTGGTCCAGGTTACCTGTAGGCTCGTCAGCCAGGAAAAGGGAAGGCTTTGAGGCCATGGCCCTGGCTATAGCCACACGCTGCTGCTGACCACCGGAAAGCTGTCCCGGGGTGTGAAGACGCCGGCTGTAGATATCCACCTTTTCGAGGGCTTCCTTTACACGGGCTCTTCTCTCGCTCTTACCCACTCCCTGATAGATGAGGGGAAGTTCCACATTCTCCTCGGCAGTCATGGTCTGGATAAGATTGAAGTTCTGGAAGATAAACCCGATCTTTTTGTTCCTGACGATGGCAAGCTGCTTCTCGGAATATCTGTCGATGGGGATCCCGTCCAGGATATACTGGCCGGAACTGGCCACATCAAGACAGCCCACGATATTCATCAGGGTGGATTTACCGGATCCTGAGGGTCCGACTACCGAAACGAACTCACCCTGTTTGATGTGGATATTCGCATTCCACAGGGCGCGGACCTGTTCCCCGCCCATGTTATAGACTTTCGATACGTTCTTAAATACGATCACTTAACGTACCTCTGATCATTCCATATAAGCGAGGATGGAATTCTCTTCCACGCTGGTATAGTAGATGGTCTCGCCTTCCGAAACACCGCCTGTTATCTCTACGTTTATTCCGTCGGAAAGACCCGTATCTACAGGTGTATCGCCTGAGAGCGTTCCGTCTTCCTCATATGATTTATAGACGAATGTGGTATCTCCTGTCTGCTGGAGGGCACGCATGGGAAGAAGAAGGACATCCTCTTTGACGCCGATGATGATGGATGCGTTGACCGACATTCCGAAGAGCATATCATCCTCCATGGGAAGCTCCACCTCAACGTTATATCTGGCAGTTCCTGAGTCATTTGCGGTGATGTAGGAGATGTTCGTTACCTGTCCCGTATATTCAGACTCGGAGGACTCAAGGGTGATCCTGACATCCTGTCCCAGTTCCACATCCATGATGTCCAGCTCACTGATGCTGAGAGTTACCCGGACCGTCTCTGTCTTAGCGATCTTCATGACCGTATTCTCGGATGAAGAACCTACCTGGTAGGAACTGCTTCCGCCTGTAAGTCCGGAAAAGGACGTGATGCCGGTTCCGGAGAAGGAAGGCATAGCCGATGAGATGGCTGCGCTGGTGATGGCGGATGTCAGTGCATCGGAATAACTCTGCATCGCATCCTGCCCGATAAGACCTTCCAGATCCACCGAAGGCATGGTGCCTTCAAAATCACCGAAGTCCGAGGGCATCGTAAAGTCTGAAGGCTCGGAGCTCTCAGTAGGCGCAGTGGGATCTGTTGTTTCAGTAGGATCCGTGCTGTCAGTGGGATCTGTGGTCTCGGCAGATGCCGTAGCCGGATATGTGATGCTGAGGGTAAGGATACCGTTCTCAAGTTCTGTCTCCACCTGGGCTCCGTCGATCTCAGGATCAATATCGGATGCAAAGGCATAACCTGTATCCGGTGTAAGAACTACGATGGCCGTATAGACTGTTCCGTTTAAGAACTTTCCGGAGACCGTAGGGCTCCAGAAGACGATGCCGGAATAGCCGTCTTCGGAATCTATGGAAGTCTGGGGATCTGCGCCCGCAACAGGAGCGGCAAGATCAAGATCATCTATATCGCTGATCTCCGTCACGTTGTCGTTATCTGCCTTAAGGATCTCTTCTTCCCTTGATGTGAGATCACAGGAAACGGGAAGGATGCTGCTTATGTCGATACCGCTCAGGGACGAGGAGGAAGAGGATGACTGGTCTATGGCGGGAACTTCGCTTACGATACCTTCAAATCCTGCTGCCAGGTAAGGGTTCTCGTAATATGCCAGAAGGAGTGCTTTTTTATCTTCCAGTTCTGTCTGCCTTGTCTCCAGTTCTTCCTTTTCGTATTCAGTAAGATCCGTCTTCTTAAGTTCTTCCGTAACATCGTCCAGTTCATCCTGGACGTCGATTATGGCGCTCGTTATGGATGCGGTATCCAGGACGGCGATGATGTCGCCCTCACTGATCTGGTCTCCTACCTGGAATTCCACTTCGCTGACCTTTATCTCAGAGGGGATCTTTATCTCCACGTTCTCGGCTACTCCGACGCTTCCGAATCCGTCGATGGTCTTTTCGATGGAACCTTTCTCCACCTGAACCTCCGCCGGTCTTGCCATGTTCTTGGCGATGTTATCCATCTGCTTGCGGAGAAGGGCCAGGCCTCCCGCAACTCCCAATACTATCAGTACGATTACCGTTATTATCACCGGTGTCTTTTTCTTTTTCACTTACGGGATACTCCTTTTACTTTTGCAACAACAGGTTTTGTTGCAAGATGAAATAAATATGCTGCCACAAGGGATGTGGCGAGGACTACTGTGGTATAAAGGGTAACGTTCTTGATGTAGAAGAACGCCTTGACCTTGTCGTCGATAAACGCATAGGCAAATAAAAATACGAATACCGCCTGGAACATATATGTATCGAGGGTCATCTTACCCAGGAACTTAAGGACGGGATTTCCGATCTTAAGCTTCATTCCCAGAAGAAGGATGAACCAGGCAAAAGTAAATGCGGAGATCACCTGGGCAAAATAGCACAGGGCCCAGGATTTCTCATAATCATAGACAAAGCCGAACTTCTCACAGACGTTATACCAGTAGTTTCCTACTGCAAAGCCCACGACAGTAACAGCTAAGGTCAGGATAAGGAAGATCACGTACCCCTTCTTAAAGAAGCTGAGGATGGGCTTTTCGTACTTTGCCACGATCATTCCTATAAGGAACAGGTGAAGGGTGTTGCACCACCAGGTACCCAGCTCCTTGTGAAGGAACAGAGCCGCCAGGGCAACGGTCACCAGGGTCATGACTGCAAATCCGGCCTTCTCGTTCTTTATAAGACCGAAGGAAACAAAGAATGCGATATAAAGAAGGATCAGTACAGGCACATACCAGATGTGGGGATGCCACTGGATAGGATCTCCCTCAAAGGGCATCTTCCTTATGTATCTGAGGACCACGAAAATGATCCAGGTAACGATCGTCGGAAGAAGGACAGGGACCATCCTTCTTAAGAAAAAGTGCTTAAAGGCACCCTCTTTCTTTGAGGACTTATACATGCCGTATCCTGAGCAGAAGAAGAAGGATGCCACAAAGAGATAACCGACCCAGACAAAGCCCTCAAGACCGGGTCTGATCATCAGCGGGGGCATCCAGGGCGCACAGGTCTTCTCTGCGCAGTGATGCAGGATTATGCCGATGGAAGAGAAGCCGAGAAAGGCCTTTGTATGATCAAAGGACATTACTTCGTCATTCCACTGTCCAAGCTTCACAGGCTTGATGCCCCACAGTATCAGAAGGGCAAATAAAACATAGAATATATTGGCTAATTGCATATAAAGATCCCTTATCCTTAAAACAAAAAGTAGCTTGATTATACTATATGCTTCTAATCTTTTAAACAATAAAAAAGCGCCCGGTGTTGCCCGGGCGCTCACGTTCGATATCAACGCTTTATCAGAATGCGTACTCTGATACCATCTCCATTACGAAGATCGTATCTTCAACGGAACCCTCGATAGTAGATGTTGCTCCATCCTCTTCCATAGAACCGGAGAATGTATTTCCGCTATTTGTAACAGGGATACCTTCGTTGTTCATTTCAGTAACAAAAGCATCTGCGAATGCGGAAGCAGTATCTGCTGTAGAGAACTTGATAACCTCTACGACGATCATGGATGTGTCATTAGGATCACCCTCATACTCTACACCTGCAAGGCCTGCAAACAGAGCAGCCATTCCGCCGCCCATGGCAGAGAAGCCTTCCTCGTATTCGGATGCGAAATCGACGCTGGAATCAGGAACAGAAACATCACTTGTCTCAAGGGGCATAAGGATATATCCGAGATCGATATACTCCTGCGCCTTAGCTGCTACTGCAGGATCAGAGAAATCCTCTGCTGTGCATGTCTCAAAAGCGAGATCGTCGTCAGTGATAACGATATCGTCACCTGTCTCGATAACGATCTCAGCATCGGACTCTGTAGCTTCTGTTGTAGCCTCAGTTGTAGCTTCAGTTGTCTCCTCTGTTGTCTCTTCTGTCTCTTCCTCGGTCTCTTCCTCAGTCTCTTCGATCTCCTCGTCCTCGTCGTCATCCTTGTCCTTCTTGTCGGAGCAAGCTGTAAGAACAGAGCAAGCCATAGCTGCGGAAAGTCCGATTGCCAATGCCTTCTTTGCGATCATTGATCTTTTCATTTTGGTTTTTCTCCCTTATTTTAAAAATTTGTCTGCAAGCGCAAACTGCCGATATTATACTAAATAAGCGGGAAAATTCAACTATTTTTGAATTTCAGGGAAATTATAAGATCAAAGCTCCAGCCTTAAGTCAGTATATTTCTGGGTCTTATCCTTAAAGCCCACCTTCCTGTAGATGGGGCTTCCTTCCTCTGTAGCCTTAAGGTCTATCCTGCACAGACCCATCTCTTTTGCACAGGCGATAAGGTCCTTCATGAGGCGGGTACAGATGCCCCTTCCCCTGTATTCTTTCCTGGTAAATACGCTTAAGACGTCTCCCTCGAGACCGTTGGGAAGAACTGGATTGGCAGGTATCTCTATTATCAGGAGATAGGCTGTAGCAACTATCTTCCCCTCGTCCCTGGCAACGAATGCGATGAGCTTCTTCCCCAGTTCCCTGCTGAAGTAATCAGGCAGCTGAGATCTCATGGCAGCTTCCTCCTCCGGTGTCACATTCCCGAAGTCATCCCACATATATGCGATACGAAGATCTATGAGTTCTTCGATATCATCATGTGTTGCCCTGTCAAATACAAGCTCTGCCATATCCGCCTCCTGTTTTTATCAATGCTATATCTTCGGAAGGCTTTAATCAAGAAGGGGATGTCTCAAACTCCGCATCCTTCAGGGTGCAGTATGTATAGCCGTTCTCTTCGTATGTGCTGAAGACCCCTGTTACACAGATCTCATCGCCCGGCTGCGGGAAATCATCAGGGTAGGTATAGTCATCCCCGGGGATAAACTCGATCCCCTGGGAACAGCAGGCGGTGGCATCAGATACGATACATGCATAATAGTTTCTCCCCGTCTGGTCATCGTGGTAAAAAGCATAAGCTCCATTCATCCTGACAGTCATATCCAGATATGCATCAGGAGAGATGAGCATGCAGTAGACCTGGGAATAGACCATGGTGGAAGACAGGACCGTAAGATCCACATCGATGCCGTTTTCGCCGGTAAGGGCGGCGGCGGCTCCCTCCACCGGGGCGGGTGTGGGAGCGCCGTCGTCTACTCCTGCCTGACGCTGCGCAGAGGTGACCACTGTCTCTCCGTCAGCCTGGGCCATGCCCGACTGAAGGACCTCGTTTACCCCCCCGCCGACGTTACATCCCGTCAGAAGAAATACGGGGATACACAATATGACCGATAATAACTTTTTCATCAGATACACCTTCCTTTCAGCTTCGCCAGGATAACGCAGATCCCGAATACAATGGCATCCACTGCGACTATGGTGGAACCTGTGGGCGTGCCTGTCAGTATGGAGATGATCAGCCCCAGAAAGGCACAGACCACCGACAGGACGGCTGAACAGACCGTCACCTTCTTGAAGCTTCCGAAGAGCCTCATGGCGGACAATGCCGGAAAGATGATAAGAGCTGAAATAAGAAGAGATCCAACCAGGTTCATGGCAAGGACTATGATGACTGCTATTACTATGGCGATAATGAGATTGAATATGTCTGTTTTCGTTCCTGATGTCCTTGAAAAATCCTCGTCAAAAGTCACGGCAAATATCCTGTTATAGAAAAGCACGAAGGTAATGACCACCACTGCTGAAAGCACTATGCAGAGCTTCACTTCCCAGGGTGCCAGAGTAAGGATGGAAGTGGACCCGAAAAGGGTGCTGCAGACATCTCCCGTAAGGTTCGAAGATGTGGAAAAGATGTTCATCAGAAGATAGCCGAAAGCCAGGGCCGTTACCGACAGCATGGCTATTGCGGCATCGCCTTTGATCTTCGCATTTTTACCGGTGCGCAAAAGGAGGATCGCAGACAATACCGTTACGGGTAAGATGACTGTCATCTTATTGGTAAGATTCAGGACAGCTGCTACCGCCATGGCTCCGAAAGCCACGTGGGAAAGGCCGTCACCTACAAAGGAAAAACGCTTGAGGACAAGGGTCACTCCCAGAAGGGACGAACATAGTGCTATCAGGATCCCCGCGATCAGGGCATACCTGACGAAGGGGTACTGAAGGTACAACCATAGTTTTTCGATCATATGTGTACCTTTTTATCAGTTGAGAGCGTCTTTAAGGACTTCGAGATTATCCTCCATGATGGAGAGGTATGTGGTCCCGTTCTGAACATCTTCAGCCGTTACGGACTGCATGGAATCCAGGGTAAGGATATCCTGATCCTTGGAAGAAGTATTTCCTACGATAGTCTCGGCAATACTCTTATCAGATCCCTCGATGGTCATTATCACGGGAAGTCCCAGCTCATCCATCTTTCCGGAAAGGAATGTGATAGTTTCAAAGCTGGCCTCCGTTTCAGCGGAACATCCCACAAAAGCCGCATAGTAGTTAAGTCCGTAATCATCCACAAGATAACGGAAAGGAAATCTGTCTCCGAAAAGGAGCGTATCGTAGGCGGCATCTGACACCGCTGCCTGATACTCCTCATCAAGGGAACTGAGCTCACTTATATACGAATCAGCATTGGCGCTGTAGACTTCCGAATTGTCAGGGTCGATGGTCTCCAGGGCATCTTCTATGCTTCCTACCAGCACCTGTGCATTCTTAAGGGAGAGCCATACGTGCTCGTCATACTCCGGGCCTTCCTCACACTCCTCTTCCTCTTCTTCCTCTTCGCCCTGCATTCCTTCTACCAGTTCCTCTTCTTTAACGGAGTTTCCGAGGACGTCCAGAAGGTTGATTACCACCATATCCTTATTGACGGCTTCAGCAAGGGCATCATCTACCCAGGCGTCGGATTCGCCGCCCACATATATAAACAGATCGCAGGTGGATATCTTCAGGATGTCATTGGCAGTGGGCTGGTAACTGTGAAGATCCACTCCGCTGTCGAGGAGCATGGTAACTTCCGCATCAGAAGCCTTGTCGCCAAGGACATTCATGACCCAGTCATATTCAGGGAAGATCGTTGTAACGATCTGTAACTTTCCGTCATCTGCAGCATTAGCGGTGCTGCACGCCGTAAGGCTGCCTGCCATCATGGCGCCGGCAACAAATATCGATATTAATTTTTTCACTTTAAAACCTCCGGATAATAAAACTTCGGGCAGGTCCTGCCCCCGTCGGGGCAATATCAATTATTGAGCCGGACTTTCCTTGAGACTAATGTTTCCTTCAAAGATATAAAGGAGAAGACTAAAGCAGACAGAAGGATCAGAACGAAAGCGGCAGATACTGCCATCACCTTCAGGACCCCGAATCCTGCCTGATATAAAACGGCCTCACACTGCTCTATACATGTACATATGGGACATTCATCCCCGTCACAGTGATGGCACGCTTCTTTTGCGATATAAAAGACAGAGAACAGCACGGCAAAGAGCATCACGAAACCCATGATGACTGCAGCTGTTTTTCTCAGGATCTTTCTGTCGCTCACAAAAGTACCTCTTCCTTAATATGAGAATCGTTCTCATTTTTGCACCGGAAGAGGCTTTTGTCAATTATTATTTTGGTGGAGACGATGGGACTTGAACCCACTACCTCTGCAATGCGAATGCAACGCTCTCCCAGGTGAGCTACGCCCCCGTATAAACGGATTATATCACGCAGGATCCGGCTTATGGATACGTGTTCCGCATCCCAGATATGAACTTATCAGTTCGTAACACAATTCCTTGCTGTCGTCACTTGTCAATGCATGATCGCAGCCGTCAACGACGATGAGCCTTGCCCGTTCGTAAACATCCAGGGCATCCCTGGAATAAGACAGATCCACCACTGTATCCTCACTTCCGTGAAGGATCAGAACAGGACCGTCGTAGTCCTTTATCTCATCGAAAACATCCATGTCATAGATATCATATGCATAGAAATAACCGAGGACCATATCCTCCACCGGGAATACCGGAAGGATGTCATATACTGTCGGGAAGTTCTCCCTTATGGCATCAGGGATGTTGTAAGCGGGAGCCAGAAGGATAAGACCCGCAACATCGTCAGGATGATCGGAGGCATAAAGGGATGCCACCAGGCCTCCCTGGCTGTGGCCGAAAAGATAGATATTGTCCTCATCCACATAGTCTTTTTCCGATACCATATCGTAGATATCTGTCAGATCGTCATACTCCGTCCAGACTGTCATGAGAAGAGTGGTACCGTCACTTTCGCAGTCATTTCCGCCGCCTCTGAAATCAAAGATACAGACGACTGTGCCATTGGCTGCCAGCTTCTCTGCATAGGACCTGAAATTCTCCCTGCATCCCGTAAGACCGTGACACATGATAAGGGTCTTTCCGTTCCTTACACCCTCATCGGGAATAAACATCTCTGCCACGATATTCTCACCGAAAGAATTGGTGACGTCAGATCTTTCTGACGTAAAACTGCGCTCCTTGGCAAAGCCGCAGATCCCTGCAGCAAGACTGATGATCAACAGTATGGACAAAAACTTATTTCT
>JAGAFH010000129.1 GCA_017612755.1 Clostridiales bacterium | reverse complement strand
GGGTCACGGTCTCATACATCATCTTATCGTTCAGGAAAACAGAACCTGTATGTCTTACCGTAGGGGCAAAATACCAGTCACCGCATACCATGGTGGTATAGGGGTTATAGTCGCCGAAGATGCTGTTATCCACCTTGGAGGTCCACACATCTCCTTCGTATCTCACCCAGCCTTTCAGGTCTTCTGAAGCGGTGATGACAGCTTTTTTCAACTCCCGGGAACGGTATGTGATCCTCTTATCTTCAGTGCCGGCATTTTGGGGGACTACATTTTCCCTGTATATGCCAGGAGCTACTTCAACTATATCTCCCGGAAGGGCGATCTTGGCAGCCTCGTTTATTGTCTTAAACGGATCCCGGACGCTTCCGTCACCTGATACTCTTACACCGGAATCAACATAGTAGATCATGGGCCTGATCCCCCTTCAGTTTAAGTGATCTGTTAAATGCTGATCCTTTCTACAGGATCGAATCCTGCAGTCTTCTTAAACTTCATATGGTTCTCAAATCCTCCGATGGCATCGGAAGGATCGATCATGGACATATTAAGGGACATGAGCTTCGCTCTGTCAAACTTAACGGATACTAAAGTAAGCTCTTCCTCATAACCTGTAGCCGTATTAAGTACGTTATCCACTGCATGTACGATGACCGTATCGACAGGAAGGAGTGCAAAAGCATCCCTTGCCACTCTGATAACTGTACTGCAGACATAGTCCTGCATAAGATCGTAATATGCTGTCTTGCCGATCTCCTTCTCGGAGAGCTTTCCCGTTGATGTAAGGGAAAGGGACTTAACGGGGATGATCTCCTCTGACTTAACGGCGAACTCCACCTCAAGATGATCTGCCCTGTCTGTTCCTACCTGGAAATTGCTTCCGAACTCAAGAAGGTCATCAAAAGGCTTCACCTCATCGATTATCTCAAAGTAGCTGTCGATATCTCCGTCCATTACTCTCTGGGAGAATTCCTGAAGGGACTGCCACTCCTTGTATTCTTCACTTCCCTTTACGATATTCGTGGGAACTTCGCCCTTGTTGAGGACTTCCCAGTCGATCTGTCCGTCGCTCTGCTTATGCACGGACTTAAGGGATTCAACATATGCCTCGTACTCGGCCACCTGTGCCCTGTTCTCTTCCAGCTCAGCGCTGTTCTGGACAGGGAGCTCAGTGGCTGCGGCCGCTGCTGCTGCCGCAGGAACGGCAGTTGCTTCAGCTTTCTTGTCTTTGCCCTTTCCTGTTATCTTATCCTGGATCTTGCCGGCAACTTTCTTGACGCTGGCAGATTTTGTGTAGTAAACGCCTGTTCCGGGGATACCTATACTGGTGGTAGCTCTTCCTGTGGAGCTTATGGTCTGACGAAGTCCCTTCTTGCCAAAGCTGGCACTGACTCCGCCCTTGCTGAGATTAAGTCTTACGCCCGGTAAGATAGTGATGCTCTTTCTGAAATTAAGTCCCATTCGAGGTACCTCCCTTTCATATTTCCGATATACATTATATTGTACTCCATTCTGCCCCTCCCGCACATGATAAAATGGACGATCCTCCGTTTTATTTTTATTCCTCCTCCGGATAGGGTAAAATCTATGTATATGGAAAAGATAAATGTATCAAAAGACGTACTTCGCGACTATTCGGTCCTTAAGAAGACCTGGCGCGACATAACATATATTCCCTACACCCGCCTGGAGCAGGGCGACGTGGTGTGTCTTGAATACTACAGGATGACCCTGGAAGACATACGGGAAATGCTCATAACCGCTGAAACAAAGAGGATCAAGGCCATTGATTTCTTTATGGAATGGTGGGAGCCCATGCTGGTCCATCTGTACGACGGGATGTGCCTTTCGGATCTTTTCGGTGACAATCCGGCCAATATCAAGGACTACAGATTTACAGCTCTTCCCTATTCCGATGAAGACCTGATGATGTGGATCCTGAAAAGGATCTTTAAGCTCTATGAGGAACTGACTGTCAGCACCATGAACATCAGGTTTTCAGAATATGCAAATACAAAGGATCTGGTCCTTATGATCGACAGTCACTGGGACGAGGCCGAACTTCCTCCTCACAAGAGAACATATGTAGATGATCTCAAGCGGGATTTCATATCCGAATACGATAACGACCTGATCTTACAGGATGCCGATAACTACACAAGGAAGATGTTTAAGCTCTTCACTGACGAGCTGGCGGCCAAAAAGGATCTGACTGCCCTCCGGATAAAGGGTTATGCATGCTATGGCGGTAACTCCATCTACGATTGCGACTGGCAGACAGCCGCCGACTGCATGGAGATCTTATGGAAAGAAGGAAGCTTCGGCTATGCCGCCAATACCCTGGGCTATATCTACTATTACGGCAGGCTCAACAACGGGATCCCGGATTATGAGAAGGCCTTTTTCTACTACTCCGTGGCATCTGCCTACGGGATAATCGAGTCCACCTATAAGCTGTCCGATATGTTCATGAACGGCTATTACGTAAAGAAGAACGTCTATCTGGCCTCAGCCCTGATCGAGAAACTTTACGGCGAGAGCAGATACCGTTTTGAGATGGGTGAGTTCGACGGCAAGTTTGCCGACGTGGCCTTCAGGATGGGCCTTATCCAGCTCAATACGGAGGATCTTATGCTGGCGGAAGTCGGAAAGCTAAGAGCTCTGCGTTTTTTCCTTCAGGCCCGTTTTGCCATAGCCTTACGAATAAAGGAAAACTATTCCTACGGTGACAATAAAGTCAGGGATAACATAGAGAGGGAACTGATGCCCCTTCTGTCTGATTTTAAGATCTCCAAAAGGTCTTTCAGGTCTTCGTCCCCCGACCTGATATACGAATTCGTCAGAAGCCACGCTTACGGCATCTATTCCCTTTCTGTCAAAAAGCTCAAGAACGAAAGGGTAAAGTTTACCGTAACAAGACTTCCCACCTATGATGAGAACGAACCTGACATGACACTCGTTACCTATCCCATGTTCGCATGCTGTGACCTGACGGACACATTATCCTACACGGCTGACAGGGCCCAGTTCCTGTCCCCCGGCGACCGCGACGAATTCGTTTTCGACAGGATAGAGACTATCGAGAAACAGGATATGCCTGACACCCACATATTCTTTTACAGAGGAGATCCGGTAGCATCCATTAGAGCTGAATCGTATGTGATAAAAAAGCCTGAGAAATGATCAAAGCATAAGAGGGGGGATCGCGGTTGATAGAGAACAGGGTTCTTTATTACTTTTTGACGGTTGCAGAAACACAGAGTTTTGCTGCAGCATCCAGAAAACTGGGCATCAACTCCTCAACATTGATCAGACAGATCCAGGGGCTGGAAAAGGAACTTAAGGTCCACCTTTTTACACGGTCAAAGAAGGCAGTATTCCTTACAGAGGACGGCAACCGTCTTATGCCATACGCCATCAGGATAACGTCTGTTAATGCCGATATCCAAAACGAATTCTTTCCTGATCCGGATTTCATCAAAGGCCGGATATCCGTAGGGTTTTCGGATGCGCTGTCCTTTATATCATTAAGGGATATCCTCTTTTCCTTCAGGCTCAGATATCCGGGGGTGACTTTGGAGCTTGACGATATCCCCGACGAGGAACTTAAGGGAAGACTGGACAGATCCGAGATCCCTTTTGCCGTCATATCAGATCCCCTGACAGATACCGGGCGCTATACGGTCATCCGGGAGCTGAACGAACATAAGTGGGGCGTACTGCTTCCGCCCGGCCTTCCAATGGTAAAGAGAAATTACATATGCCCGGAAGATATAATCGGTCATCCTCTTATCGTCCCTTCCATGCCGGAAAAGAGAAAGATGATCACTGACTGGGTATCCAAAGCCGGGGACCCGGGATCCCTTATAGTCTCTTCCGACCTTCACAAGATGGTCCCTCTGGTAAGGAAGGGATTCGGTATCGGTTTTATCCCCATGGATTACAGCGGGGAGTTCAGCGACGTGTGCGTAAGGCTTCTTTACCCTCCCCTGAAATCATCTCCCAGGGTCCTGGTAAAAAACGGATACCTTACCTCCACGGAGTACAGGTTCAGGGATCATATAATCTCTTACGGGATCAGTGGTTCATAAACTCTTCTGATACGGAAATACTGCCGGCCGTGATCTTAAACATGATATCTTTCAGGGGCATTGCCTTTCCAAACAAAAATCCCTGAAGCCTGTCACAGCCGATCTTCTTCAGATATTCAGCCTGCTCAAATGTCTCTACACCCTCAGTAAGGGTACTCATGCCCAGATCTGATGCCATCTTAACGATATTCTTAAGGACAGCCTTTGACTTCTGGGGATTGTCGTCGAAGGTAGACAGGAACTTCATATCGATCTTCATGACGTCAAAATCGAAGTCCTTGAGAACGTTAAGGGAAGAATATCCGGATCCGAAATCATCGAGCCAGAGGGGATATCCGTAGTTTCTCATTCTCTGAAGGTCTACCTGCAAAGTCTCAAGATATTCGGAGAGGGCGCTCTCTGTGACCTCAACGTGGATATAATCCCTGGGGATATTATACTTCTTGGCACAGGTCTCCAGCACTTCCACCGCATCCATAAGCTCGAAGTCCAGCCTCGAGAAGTTAAGGGATACGGGAACAGTGGGATTGCCCTTGTTAAACTGCATCCTCAGATCCTTGCAGACCGTCTCAATAACGATCATATCCAGCTTATGTACCTGTCTGTATTCCTCAAGGATGGGGATAAAGAGTCCCGGGGGGATAAATCCGTATTCCGGATCTTTCCACTTGGCAAGGGCCTCATATCCGCAGAGCTTTCTGTCCTTGGCCCATACCACAGGCTGGTAATAGACCTTGATGTCGCCTCTGTCCAGGGCAACATCGATATTATTAACGATATACTGCTTCATCTTGAACTCGTCATCAAGATCCTTGTCATATTCCCTGTAGTCCTGGTCATACCTCTTCTTGATGCTGTTGCATGCATATCTGGCATGATCGCAGGCGATATTGGGATCTGTATCCTTATCCTTTGGGACATAGCCGCCGGCCTTAAGTCCGATCTGGGTCTCCAGCTGATAACCGTAGATCTGGGCACGGAGCTTTGCAAGATCGTTTGATACTCCGTCTTTGTCAGTGAGGATAACGAAGTGATCGTCTCCCTGTCTGGCCACAAGGCCGTTATAGAATATCTCCGTCATGTCCAGGGCAAGCTTTCCAAGGAATGCATTACCGGATTCATAACCGTACTTCTCGTTGAAAGACTTAAAATTCTCTACATCCAGGAAAAGGAAGATCTTGCTCTGGGGATCCACTTCAGGGTCATCCAGGATTTCCACGGATCTCTGCCTGAAGAAGCTGATATTGGCGACGCTTGTGATCTCATCGATGATGGCAGCCTTCCTCAGATGTTCACTGGCACTGTCCACCTCTTCATCCTTAGCCGCCTCGATCACCTTCTGCTGATAATTACTTATACTGGTAACCACGACCGCTACCCAGAGCACAAAGTAATTGACCTTTGTGGCAAAGGATGGTTTGTCCAGGTGATACATGATGACATAGAAGATAATGAACGAAATACTTGTAAGGATTATGGATATATGGGGCTTCCAGACCATAAGGCAGAAAGCGAAGAGCATCATGGCTATGAAGGTAAGCACCTGCTCTCCCTTGGCATAATCGTTATAGGAGATGTACATTCCGAAGATGATACAGATAGTACTGAAGGACGACAGGATAATGGTATTTCTCTTTTCGGGGGCAGACGCCTTTTTCTTAAAGTACCTGTCTGCATTGTAAAGGGAGATGGCCGCTGCGGCGAAAAGGATCACATAAGCGATAAGATGGGATACTATCCATCTGGTGGATCTTGTACGCTCGTCTTCAAAGAAATAACTAAGGGCATTGATTATCATCCACACTTCCAATGCGATGATAATTACGGACATGTAAACGCTGGCCCTTATATTACTGGCCTCAAAATAATGCTGTACATATTGACTGGGCTTATCCATCCCAAGCCAGCGTTTGATACGATCGAGCATGATCCCCCCAGGGTCAGTCTGAAGATCCGGACTCGTCCCAAAGAACGATTTCTCCGCCCTCCCTTGTCTTCGTCATATCTATTATACGCTGATTTGACGATCCGCGATACTTTAAAGTTAAATCTTTTAACTTTAATACGAATCTTCCTTCTACCAGTATATCGATCAGATCAAGAAACCTGTCTGTATATTCGCAATGGGGGTGTACCCCTTCCACCGTTATCTCATCTTCATAGCGGTATCCGGAGAATACCCACAGGTCCTTCTTGGGAAATCTCTTCTTAAACTCTTCAAGGAAAGGGACCAGGACCTTCTGGTTCTCCGGCTCAAAAGGTTCTCCTCCCAGGATGGTAAGCCCCCTTATGTAAGAGGGCTCCAGCATCTTAAATATCTGTCGGGCTGTTTCTTCCGTGAACTCCTGACCATAATTGAAGTTCCACGTCTCAGGCTGGAAACAGCCTTCACACCTGTTTCTGCATCCGGAGACGAACAGGGTGACCCTGACGCCGATACCGTTAGCAATATCGCAGTCCTTTAACTCGCAGTAGTTCATAGACCTTTATCAGAGATGAAGGACTCTCTCCCTGATCTCCTGCGTCCTGCCCTGGTTCCAGAACTGTGTTCCGATATAACCGCAGGTCCTTCTGGCAACATTGAGTTTGGACTCATCATCATTTCCGCAGTTAGGGCATACCCATGTGAGCTTATTGTCTCTCTCCACGATCTGGATCTCACCGTCAAATCCGCAGACCTGGCAGTAGTCAGACTTGGTGTTGAGCTCAGCATACATGATGTTGTCGTAGATATACTTCATAACATCCATGACTGCATCGATGTTGTTCTGCATATCGGGAACCTCGATGTAGGAGATAGCTCCTCCGGGTGAAAGCTTCTGGAACTTAGACTCAAGAGCCAGCTTCTTGAATGCATCGATCTTCTCTGTAACATGAACATGATAGCTGTTCGTGATGTAGTTTCTGTCCGTGACTCCGGGGATGATACCGAATCTTCTCTGGAGAGCCTTGGCGAACTTATATGTTGTAGACTCAAGAGGTGTTCCGTAGATGGAGTAGTCGATATTCTCTTCAGCCTTCCACTTGGCACATGCATCATTCAGTGCCTGCATGACGCGGAGACCGAACTTCTCGCCCTCTTCCTCAGTGAGCTTCTTACCTGTAACTTCATATACACACTCCCAAAGGCCTGCATATCCGAGGGAAAGAGTGGAATATCCGCCATAGAGGAGCTTTGTGATAGGCTCGCCCTTCTCAAGTCTTGCAAGGGCGCCGTGCTGCCAGAGGATGGGAGCTGCGTCGGAAAGAGTACCTGCAAGTCTGTCGTGACGGCAGCGGAGTGCCTTATGGCAGAGCTCAAGTCTCTCATCCAGGACCTTCCAGAACTTATCCTCATCTCTTGTCTCGCTGCAGGCTGTGCAGGCTACGTCAACAAGGTTAAGGGTAACAACGCCCTGGTTGAACCTTCCGTAATACTTAGGCTGTCCGTTCTCGTCTACATATGTTGTAAGGAAGGATCTGCAGCCCATGCATGTGTAGCAGTTTCCGTTTCCGTTCTTGTCCACCTTGAGCTGGAGCATGATCTTCTCGGAGATATAGTCGGGAACCATTCTCTTTGCAGTACACTTTGCAGCAAGTCTCGTAAGGTAGTAATAAGGAGACTCCTCGTGGATATTGTCTTCCTCAAGAACATAGATGAGCTTGGGGAATGCAGGTGTCACATAAACACCGGACTCGTTCTTTACGCCGCGGATACGCTGCTTGAGGACTTCCTCAATGATCATTGCCAGATCCTTCTTAAGCTGGGGATCCTTAGCCTCGTTAAGATACATGAATACAGTAACGAAAGGAGCCTGGCCGTTTGTTGTAAGGAGTGTGACTACCTGATACTGGATAGTCTGGACGCCTCTCTCGATCTCTTCACGAAGTCTCTTCTCTACCAGCTCGGAGATCTTAGCCTCATCCAGATCAAGTCCGATGTCCTTCATCTCCTTTGTGACAAGTCCTCTGATCTTATCTCTTGATACCTGTACGAAGGGAGCAAGATG
>JAGAFH010000128.1 GCA_017612755.1 Clostridiales bacterium | reverse complement strand
CTCCACGGAGTTCGGCATCGGGCAGGCGGCGGCCTTCCTCTGCCGGGTGATCCAATCATTTACAGTGCCCTCAGATTCCATCATTCTATCTACTGTATGGTTTTTCTGTCTGACCTGCCGGAGCAGCCCGGAAAAGTCACTGTTCATATACCGCCTCCGGCTTTGTCATGGGTGATGGTCTCTGCATTATGTATATGTCCGTCCTCATCTATGTAATACTTTTGTATTCGTCCTATTCCCGCAAAGAGAGTCTGACAGTTTCCAAAATCCAGTCCGGATCTATCTACCCAGTCATCAAATCTTATACCCGGATAATCCCCGATAACCTGAACCTCATCAAATTCTTCCACATCATCCGCCTGCGTAATATCCGCAAGACAGCTGTCCATGCAGGGCTCACCGACGATGGGAACCAGTTTCCCTCGTATCCGTACCACAGGCTTCCCCGCTGTCATAAAGAACGGTATATCCCAGCTTCCAAAGGACAAGAGAGCTACTCTCCTGACATTCTCCGGAAGTTTCCCGGAATAGTCGGTCTGGATCCCGGACCCAAGATCCACTATTTTTAGAACTCTTCCCACAATTGACATAACCTCTTTTACATCCGGTTCACCCTGTTCTCTTCGCCTTCCTATCCCATACATCAAAGCTCCGATCCTCATCATGTCACCGGCATATTCCGGAAAACGGTAGCACAAAGATGAACTGAAAAGATGGATCGTAAGCTTTTTTCGCACTTCCTCATTTATGGAATTAAAAGCCTCCTCATAGGACAGTATCTCACTGTAGGTCTTATCGTAATCCCCTGCGTAGGCTGAATAAATATGGGCATACAAACCCGTGATCCTGACTCCGCTTTCCTGTTTAAGACGTCCCAGGCTTTTCTTAAAATCCTCAAGGTCAAATCCCCTGAGCCCCGACTCAAAATCCAGCCGAAGGTGCACTTTTACTTCGCCATATGCGCAAAGACTCTCGTAATCATCAAGCCCCGATCCCGAATATACAGAAAAGATGAGCTTCTCCATTAACTGTTTTCTTTTTTCCCCGCTAAGGCTCTGCAGCTCCTTTTCCACGTCCCGGACAGATTCCCTGCCCAGTATCAGCGTAGGCTTTCCTATATCCTCTTCATACAGGAAAAGAGCTTCTCTGAAAGATGCTACAACAAGCATATCAATGCTTTCCTGGCGGTCTAAGATTCCTGTGATCAGCTTAAGGCCGTGGCCATAGGCATCCCCCTTGACCACAGCTGCAAATTTAGCCTTTGAGGGCATGCACTGTCTGATCTTCCTGATATTATCCAGCAGTATCCTGGTGTCAATTACGGCAAGGTTTAGCACCCCTGGTCTCCCTTCACATTTTGCGGCTGTATCAAAAAATTCATAACACAAAAAGGAGAGCATAAGCTCCCCTTTGATAATTATACCATTATTCAATCAAAATATTATCGAAAAACTAATAAAAGAAAAATAAACTAATAAACGGTCTTTACGTCGGTTATCTTACCTCTTGTAACCTTAAAGCTCCAGATCTGGTGATCTTTGAGGCGATGCTCCGTAAGGAAGTAGGTATCGTCCACCTTTGAGATGTTGTAGGGTGTTCCTCCTCCGATGAAATACTCAGAGTAAATGTCTTCATACTGTCCCTTGGACAAGGCTTCCAGTGTAGGAGTCCTTATGATGGTAGCATAGTCCTGATTGCCGGTTATGTCCGTAGAAACAGTTATGTAAAACGCATCTTCTATGGGCATGATCTGCACCATTCCGGCAAAGGCATCGGGCACGTCATAGGTCTTTTTCACATTGAGAGTTGCCAGGTCGCATACCAGGACCTGAGGCTTTGCTCCTGTGGGCGAAACGCCTGAGACAAAGTAAATGTCGCCTCCGATAATGGTAAAGGAACGAACATAGATATCCGAAAGCTGCTCAACCTTCCTGACCTCTGTAAGATAAACCCTTGTGGAATCAGGCATTCGCCTGAAACAGTACAGTTCTCCGGTGCCGGAACTAAGCACATAGAAGGTGTCAGAAACAGGATCATACACCGAAAAATGCGGCCTGCTGCCGATATCATCGATCACCTGGGTATTGATGAACACGCCTTCATGCTTCTCATAGACACGAACTCTGTTATTCTCTGTATCATCAATAAGATAAACCGTCCCGTCACTGGCTATTGTGTGGGGATAGGTCACCTTATCGGTCATGATATACCACTGATTAAGAGGCTTTCCCAGTTCATCAGTATAAAGGACCCTGTTGTGATAGCAGTCTACAATAAACCAGACGTCATCCACTTTGGTTATGTAAGTGGGAACGCTCAGAACAGAGTCATAGTTATTCACATGAACATAGTCCATTACTGCCTTAGAGATGTCCTCGCCCTCTTCAGTCAGCTCAGACATCCTTATATAAGCCTTCCCGTCATAGGGCTCAGCCTTTTGTGAGACAGTATTCATGGACGTTGTATTTCCGCATCCGACAAGAACCAGTGCAAACACTATTAAACTGCAAAATAAAGAAACAACCTTAAGTCTTCTCATAATAAGCTGCGTTATTCCTTACTGCTGGTTCTCCTCTTCCTGCTGAGAAAGAAGCTCCTCGTTGTCCACCAGGTCACCCTCAACCTTCTCCACATACATGTGGCCGTCAAGGTGATCCAGCTCATGGCAGATAGCCCTAGCAAGAAGCTCCTCG
>JAGAFH010000127.1 GCA_017612755.1 Clostridiales bacterium | reverse complement strand
TCAGTGAAGTCCAGGTTCCCGTTGATGCGGGAAGCAGCTTAAAGTAACTGTTTATAAGACTTGTCATATATCCGCCCAGAGCGATGACAAAGGGCCCTCCTTATAAGTCCGGTTCCGCTCTTCTCGCTATAGACCGTAAGCTTAAAGGACCTTATAAGATCTCTTAAGTCCTTCACGATAGCCTGGGCAGTCTTGTCCTCGATGAGACAGCCGTCGCACATAACGATCTTATGGGACCCTTCCATATATGTGCCGGAGATGATATTACCCTTCTTATCCCTGCCGAAGGCGGAGTGGACTTTGTTCCTGTAGTAAAAGGGATCTTCGGCGCCCCTAATAGGAAGGACTTCGCCGGTGATCCCTTTCATCAGTTTTTTTACAGACTCTTCTTTTGCGGAAAGGCTATCTTCGTAGGCCTTTCCCATATATGTGCAGCTTCCGCACTCTTTACTTTTCGGGCAGATATCAGCCAACGGACTTTACCGCGCCGGTGACCACGTTCTTAAGAAGAACTGAAGTGGTAACGGACCCGACTCCCCTGGGTACGGGAGTGATGGCTTCGGTGAGTTCGCTTACTTCATCGAAGTTAACGTCCCCGCAGAGATTTCCTTCCTCATCCACGTTCATTCCCACGTCGATGACGGTCTGGCCTTCCCTGACGAAGTCCTTAGTGATCATCTTAGCCTTGCCTGCTGCAGCAACGATGATATCCGCAGCCTTGCACTCAGCCTTAAGATCTGCCGTTCTCGTATGGCAGACAGTGACCGTGGCATTCTCCTTGATCAGCATCAAGGCCACAGGCTTTCCGATAACAAGGCTTCTTCCTACAACAGTTACTTTCTTTCCCTTCAGGTCGATGCCGTAGAACTTAAGTATCTCTATAACAGCCTGGGCCGTACAGGGAGCATATCCTTCCCCGTTTCCGGCGAAAAGGTTTGCCATATTTGCAGTACCCATGCAGTCTGAATCCTTGACTGCGCTGATGGACTTAACGATATTCTCGTCAGTAAGGGTCTTGGGAAGGGGCCTGAACATAAGGATTCCGTGAATATCGGGATCCTTGTCCAGATTTGCCACCGTATCGTCCAGTTCCTCCTGGGATACATCCTCGGGAAGTTCCATTACTACTACTCCGCACTCCATGGAGTCAAACTTCTTCTTAAGCCCTCTCTCATAGGCCAGGTCGTCTTCCCTGGCACCGACTCTTACTACTGCCAGCGTAGGAGTTACGCCCTTCTTCTTAAGGTCTTCGATGACAGGCTTAAGGTCTTCGTTTATCTTGTCTGCTACGGGTTTTCCGAGAAGTAGGTTCATGCTTTAAGTCCTCCGAGAACTTTATTGTATGCTTCGTCGCATCTTAAGGACACTTCCTTAACGAGCCCCTCTGTCTTCCTGTTGAGCTCTTCTGCAAAAGCTCTGTCCTTCATGAGCTTTGTGTTTATATAGACATTCATGGCGGCTCCGGTAGCTGCTGCCCTGCATGCTGCCGCTGCAACACCCACATCGCTGATAGCAAGTCTTGAGCCCTTGACAGCCAGTTCCTCTATGAGAAGAGAGATCTCATGAGCCTTGATGACCATCTCATAGGGAGCCTGCGCAGCTGTCTTTAAAGCGGCCTCCAGGATCTCATCTCTTCCCTCCTGCTCCTTGGGGATGGAATATGCCTTTGAAAGGGGTTCAAAGACCTCGGCATCCTTCTTTATAAGATCTGCCATATCATCTCTGTATCCGGCAGAAGTCTCCAGGATCCTCTCGATATCTTCCTGATACTCAGCATACTTCTTCTTTCCGGTGGTGAGGTTTGCCACCATGGAACACAGGGATGCGGAAAGGGCTCCCATAAGGGCGCTGGCTCCGCCGCCGCCGGGTACCGGAGCGCCGCTACTGAGTTCTTCCAAAAATACAGTTAAGCTCTTGTCTGTCATTTCTTTTATTCCTTCCAATGATTATTACCTTGCTATTATACAGAAAAGGCTGTCCGAAGACAGCCTTTATATTACCAAACTCTTCTTATGGTCATGATGGGCATCATGTCCAGGGAACCGTATCTTACATCTTCTCCGGAGTTGGATGCGTGGATAACGGAACCTCCTCCTACATAGATGGCAACGTGTCCGCAGTAGCCTCCGCCGTAGTCATAACAGACGATGTCTCCGGGCTGGATATCGGATCTGTCTACCGAATAACCGCAGGAAGCGATAGAATCCGCATAGTGGGGAACTGATACGCCGACCTGTCTGTATGCATATACAACAAGACCTGAACAGTCAACGCCGCTGCTGGACTCGCCGCAGTATACATAGGGGCACCCCAGAAGGCTCTCTGCTGCGCTTACTACGCTGGAACCGTTCTGACCGGTGATAGTGGCAGTTCCGGGAGTGTAGCTTGATCCGCCGCCCCCGCCGCCGGAGCTGGAACCGCCGCCGTTTCCGCCACCGCCGTTTCCACCGTTATTGGTCCTCTGGGGAACCGGAGTAGGTGTGGGAGGTGCAGTCTGTGTTGTGTATGAAACGTAGACATAGCCTTCAAGGCCGCTGTCTGTTGTGACATGATACCATTTGTCTGCGATACCTGTGCAGTGAAGTCTTGCCTCATCAGGAAGAGTAGCAACTACTTCACTCTCGACGGAAGGCTCAGACCTGAGGGTAAGGCTGTCTGTATCTACCCATACGGTTCTGTCGATAGCTACCCAGACCATCTCATAGGAAAGGGTACTTGTGAGAACATATCCCTCTTCACCGTCATCTGTAACGATCTTTGACCAGGTGTCACCGATACCTACTCTCGTAACTCCCTCACCGGTAGCAAGAGTCGTTACCGTGGCAGAGCTCATATCAGGCTCTTCCTTAAGGATAGAGTCGTAACTCTCGATATAAAGAGCTGTATCGTCAGGTGCAAAATAAAGAGGATCCAGCTGCTCGATGGGAAGTCCAGCCTCGTCGAATTCCTGGACGACAAAATAGGATGGAACATCGGTGAAATCCTCTGAGACCGTCATGGGTTCCATAAGATAAGTAACGCCTGTTGAACCGCTGACAGTTCCTCCGTTACTAACATCGATAAGTTCATCTCCCTCGGATACGAGAGCCCAGTCCTCTACCAGGACCTCCTCTTCCTCTTCCTCAGGCTCGGGGAATGTGGCTGCATATGCTTTCCTCACAGTAAGAGAAGGGTTGCTGCTCTTCATTCCTAAAGGAAGGCAGACGATAGGGATCGCCACGGAACAACATACGATTATTGATAATATGTATGACTTCGGGTTTTTCTTTGAATACATCAGATACTCCCTTTTGTTACAATTATGTTACTACATTATACACCGATTTTGAGATTTTGACAGGCTGATGACGGGATTACCTCAATATTCCCTTATTTTAAATAACGCGCGCATATAAAAAACAAAGGGCCGCATCATCTGCGGCCCTCTGTTTCTGTTCTAAGCATTGCCCGACGATCATTTTCTGATGTCTTCAGCTTTTGCCTTTTCCTTTTCTATAGCAGCGAGTCTTTCAGCCTCTTCCATGGCCTTGACTCTGTCGAGATACTCGTTGTCGAACATCTCTGCATCCTCGGAGAATTCATCATAAGCCTTGCCTGTGATGACTTCGCAGTTCTCCTTGATTACGGGAACAGCAGTGATATTTCTGTACTTCTGTACGCCGGTACCTGCAGGGATAATGGAACCGATGATAACGTTCTCCTTCAGGCCGATAAGAGGATCGACCTTACCCTTAACAGCAGCGTCTGTAAGGACTCTTGCTGTCTCCTGGAAGGATGCGGCTGACAGGAAAGACTCTGTGGAGAGGGAAGCCTTCGTGATACCCTGAAGGATCCTTCTTCCTGTTGCGGGACGAAGTCCCTCCTTCTCTGCCTTCTCATTTGCATCCTCGAAGTCGAACATATCCACAGGAGTACCTGTTGTAAACATCGTATCTCCCGGATCGTCGATCTTATATCTTCTGAGCATCTGGCGTGTGATGATCTCGATGTGCTTATCGTTGATGGTAACACCACCGCTCTTATAAACCTTGAGGACCTCGCTGACAATATACTTCTGAACGCCACGGGGGCCCTTGATCTTCATGATCTCCTGGGGATGTACGGTACCGTCTGTAAGTCTGTCGGCTGCCTCGACCACGTCTCCGTCCTCAACTCTTGTAGTAGCATTGAGTGAAAGAAGATAACGCTTCTCGGCGATAGGGTTGCCGTCTTCGTCGTACTGGGGGTTGTCAGGTGTAGGGGTAACGATGATCTCTCTCATTCCCTTGGAACCTGTCTCGATCCTTACGACACCGTCGATATCAGAGATGATAGCTTCTCCCTTAGGCTTACGTGCCTCGAAAAGCTCCTCGACTCTGGGAAGACCCTGTGTGATATCCTCACCGGAGTTTGCGATACCACCGGTGTGGAAGGTTCTCATCGTAAGCTGTGTACCGGGCTCACCGATAGACTGTGCAGCCATGATACCGACAGCCTCACCGCCTGTGGTGGGAAGTCCGTTGGCCAGGTTGATACCATAGCACTTGGAGCAGACGCCGTGACGTGAGATACAGTCGAATACGGATCTGATCTTGACCTTTGTATTGCCTGCAGCCTCAACCTTCTTAGCGAGATCTGCAGTGATAAGCTCATTCTTGTGAACGATGATCTCACCTGTCTGAAGATCCTTCATGTCCTCAGCTGCATAACGTCCTGTAAGTCTGTCAGCAAGAGTCTTGATGACATCCTTTCTGTTGTTGGCCTTGGAAGCGATCTCGGATACCCAGGTGAACTTATCGGGATCTGCAAGACATCCGCAGTCCTCTTCACTGATGATGACTTCCTGGGCAACGTCTACAAGTCTTCTTGTAAGGTAACCGGAGTCAGCTGTCTTGATAGCCGTATCGGAAAGAGCCTTACGGGCACCGTGTGAGGAGATGAAGAACTCGAGAACGTTCATACCTTCACGGAGGTTGGACTTGATGGGGATCTCGATGACGTCACCGGATGTATCGTTCATGTTACCACGCATACCGGCCAGCTGCTTGATCTGGTTGTCGTTACCACGGGCACCGGATGTAGCCATCATCTTGATAGGGTTATCAGACTTAAGGCTCTTCTTGAGGGCGTCTGTGATCTCGTCTGTTGTCTTAGCCCAGACATTAACGACTGCCGTATGTCTTCCGGACTCGCTGAGAAGTCCTCTGTCATACATTCTGTTGACGTAATCAACCTTCTCGTCTGCTTCCTTGAGCATCTTCTCCTTAACCTCGGGAACGATCATGTCCTCGATACCGATAGAGATACCGGACTTGGTGGAGTACTTGTAACCAAGTGCCTTAACGTCGTCCAGAAGTCTTGCTGTCTCGTGAGCGCCGTGGATCCTGATGCATCTTGCGATGATCTCCTCCAGCTGCTTCTTGCCGATCTGGAAGTCACACTCAAGAACGAACTTGTTGGCAGGATCAGTCCTGTCTACATAGCCCAGATCCTGGGGAACGATCTGGTTAAAGATGAAGCGGCCGAAAGAAGAATTAACGATGCCGCGCTCGATCTTGCCGTCGATCTCCTTCTCAAGACGGATAGCGATCTTACTGTGAAGCTCGATCTGATGATCGCCGTAAGCCATATAAGCCTCGTCGATGGAACCGAATACCATTCCGTCACCCTTGCACTCCTTAACCTTCATGGTATCGTCGCGCTGCATGGTGAGGTAGTAGCATCCGAGGATCATATCCTGTGTAGGAACTGTAACAGGCTTACCGTCCTGAGGCTTCAGGAGGTTGTTGGAAGAGAGCATGAGGAATCTTGCCTCAGCCTGTGCCTCTGCAGAAAGGGGTACGTGAACAGCCATCTGGTCACCGTCGAAGTCGGCGTTGAAAGCCGTACATACGAGGGGATGAAGCTTAATGGCACGTCCCTCGACAAGGATGGGCTCGAAAGCCTGGATACCGAGTCTGTGAAGCGTAGGAGCACGGTTGAGCATAACGGGATGATCCTTGATGATATCTTCCAGGATACCCCAGACCTCAGGCCTTGCGCTGTCTACCATACGGCGGCCTGTCTTGATATTGGCTGTGATGCCGTCTTCAACAAGTCTCTTGATAACGAAGGGCTTGAAGAGCTCGAGTGCCATCTCCTTGGGAAGACCGCACTGGTGCATCTTGAGCTCGGGTCCTACGACGATAACGGAACGGCCGGAATAGTCAACACGCTTACCGAGGAGGTTCTGACGGAAACGTCCCTGCTTACCCT
>JAGAFH010000126.1 GCA_017612755.1 Clostridiales bacterium | reverse complement strand
GATTATATCCTCAGAGGCATCGAGCCCGTAGAGATCCAGGATCATAAGACTATGGCTGATGTTATTGACCAGAAGGTACTCACAAAAGAAAACGGCGGCAAGGTCAGGACTATCTTAAAGTATGTTCTTATAGGACTTGGCGTACTGCTTACTATAGACGTTATTTCTTTTGTGATATACGTTCTGATCAACGGATGGCCCGTGTAATTGCGGGATCGCAACTTCAGGTTTACAAAGTTCAATGCCGCGGTGGTGGAGATGCTCCCGCGGTTTTTTCTATCATTGGGTCATCAAACAAAAACGGAGGATGATCCAATGAACATCAAAGAGAAATTGTTGAGAAAAGAAAGATCCTGGACAGATATCCTTATCCTTGTATTTATACAGGCTTATCTCTGGATGAATGCGGGAGGCTTTTTATCCACAGTAGTATTACAGACGGCAAAATGGGGCAGCCTGTTTTCAGCTGATCCTGCCGTAGCAGTAGATATGGGAGATTATTTCTGCTCTTTCGGATTTTGTATCGCGATGATCGCAGCCCTTCTGATCTTTAAGAAGAACAGACAGCTCTTAAAGCCTTTGTGTCCTGAGAAGAAGTCCCATATTCCTGCCGGTCTTGCATCAGGTCTTGCTGCCGGTTTTATCCTTAACGCATTCCTTGTGGCCGGAGCAGTCCTGACAGGCAGCATTAACTTCTCCGGAGTTGATATTCAGGCACTTACTGTTGTGGGATATCTGATCGCTATATTATTCCAGGCAGCAGGAGAGGAACTTGTCTGCAGACTCTTTATTATGGGAAAGCTTCAGAGAAGATATAAGAGCCCGGCAGTAGCTATCGTGGGAAACAGCCTTTTCTTTACTGTCTTCCATCTGGGAAATCCCGGCATTACTGCTGCAAGTGTCTTAGGAGTACTTCTGGCAGGTATTATGTTCTCCCTTATCGTATACCACTTCAATAATATCTGGATCGCCATAGGTGCGCATACAGCTTGGAATCTTACCCAGACCATCCTTTTCGGCCTTCCCAACAGCGGAGTAACATCTCCCTGGTCGGTATTTAGCCCCTCTGTTTCAGCCGGCGGATTCTTCTTTGATACAGGATTTGGCGTGGAGGGTTCCCTGGGAGCAGTCTTAATTATCTCGATAGTGATCGCAGCGCTTATCTCAGCTTCACTTAAGCAGAAAAAGGAAAATGTGCCTGCATTCTGAAAATAAATATGCAGCCGCTTCTTAATCTTGGTATAATTATAAAGTACTCTCATTGACCGCTTTGGCGGTCAGAAAGGAAGTCTGTTTATGGGTTTTGAAGATAAGACGTTCAAAAACGGTGAGATCATTATCAAAGAGGGCGACATTGGCAAGAGTTTTTTCTGGCTCGCAAAGGGAAGCGCTCATGTTTATGCCAATCAGGGCGCCAAGGACCAGATAAAGCTCGGTACTATTGAAGAGGGTGAATTCTTCGGTGAGATGGCCATCCTTGAGGAGTATCCCAGGAGTGCCACAGTAGTTGCCAAAGGACCTGTCCAGGCCGTAGAGATCCCCGGTGACGAGATGAAAGGTTTCTTTGAGGCAAATCCCGATACTATCATAGAGCTCATGAAGCATCTTGGTTCCAGGATCAAGTCCATGACTAAGGACTACGAGGATGCCAAGGCCCTTCTTAGTCAATTGAAAGAAGCTGATGAGGGGAAGAAGAAGACTCTTTTCTCCAAGATCAAGAAGCACATGGATGTTTATCAGGCCAATAAGAACAGGATGAATGATCCCGGTGAAGGATCCATCCGTGAGGATTACGAGAAGATCCGGGATCTGGGTTCAGATAATGTTAAGTCCTACAGAAAAGGAATGTATGTCTTCAAGGAAGGCAAGGTGGACAACAGCATGTATATCCTCCTTAACGGAACGGTGGGATTCTTTACAGGTATCCACACCCCTGATGAGATGAAGATCGATGAGATCTCTGATTTTGCATTCTTTGGCGAGACGGGCCTGGTCTTTGATGAGGCAAGGGATACGACCGCTGTAGTCGACACAGACGATACAAAGGTAGAGATAATCAGAAGGGAAGATCTGGAGTCCATTTATAAGACCTGCCCCGATAAGATCATCCTTATCCTCCGTCATATGTCATATCGTGTGAGACGTCTTAATATCGATTTCCTCCGCACGTGTAAGGAGATCACCGAAAACTACGACAGCTGATATCCTATGCTGTAAAAATCATAAAGCCTGCCGGATATTCTTCCGGCAGGCTTTTTTGTGGGCTTTATCCCAGTCTTTTTATGAACTTTCCGAAATCATCGTCATTTTTAAAGACGCCGGCGCATTCAAGTATCAGGGCAAAAGTCTTTCCGATCTCTTCTTTCAGGGCTTCCGATATCTTCCGGCGGGAAGATAGATCATAGTTTTCTTTCCATTCATCCACCCATCCGGCATGCTTGGAGATCACTTCTATGCTTTTGATGTCCTTATTCTCTGACAAGGCATCTTCCAGGATGTTCATCTCTGTCTTGAGCCTGGCAGGCAGGATCGCAAGTCCCATTACCTCGATAAGACCGATATTTTCTTTCTTGATATGGTGATATTTACTGTGGGGATGATATACGCCAAGAGGATGTTCGTCTGTGGTGATGTTATTTCTCAAGACCAGATCCAGTTCAAACCTGCCGCTTCTGTTCTTTCTGGCGATAGGAGTGATGGCATTATGGGGGATACCTTCAGTTTCTGAAAAGATGAAAGCTTCTTCGTCCGTATAGCCCTTCCATTTGGAAAGGATCATTTCGGCGCAGTCACAGATGCGGTCAATATTGTCACCCTGAAGCCTGATAACGGACATGGGCCAGTTGATGACGCCTGATGTAAGTTCTTCATATCCCGGGATACTGAAGGTGTACTTATACTCTGCCCGGGCCATGGGGAATTCGTAGCATCCGCCCTGGAAATGATCGTGGCTCAGTATAGATCCGCCGACTATGGGGAGATCGGCGTTGGAGCCTGCAGTATAGTGGGGAAACTGCTCTACAAAGCCCAGGAGCTTTTTGAAGGTAGAGCGGTTTATCACCATGGGTATATGGTCCCTGTTCAGTATTATGCAGTGTTCGTTGTAGTAGACGTAAGGAGAATACTGAAGATAGTACCGGTCCCCGTCCAATGTTATGGGGATGATCCTGTGGTTTTGCCTGGCAGGATGCGACAGGGTCCCTGCGTATCCCTCGTTTTCGGGACAGAGAAGGCATTTGGGGTACGATGTGCTCTTGGCTTTTCCTGCTGCGGCAATGTCCCTGGGATCTTTTTCGGGCTTACTTAAGTTGATGGTTATGTCCATATCCCCGTATCTTGTGGAAGACAGCCACTTAACATCTTTGGCGATACGGTCTGTCCTGATATAGTTGGTGGCCTTTGAAAAGGAATAGTACCAGTCAGTTGCCTCTTTGGGATCATTTTCATACAGTTCACTAAATTTACTGATGACCACGGAAGGGGGAGGGGTCAGAAGCCCCATTATCTTCGTATCAAAAAGATCCTTTGACGCTGTGGTATCGCTCTTTAAGATGCCCCGGTCAAGTGCTTCGGATATCATGTCTTCCAGTATCAGATGAAGGTCTCTGGGGGAGGGGACTTCATCAGGGCAGATATATTCCTCCAGTCCGAAAAGCTCGATCAGTCTGTTGACGGTATAGATCCTGTCAGATTCCGGGACCAGTCCGTTTCTAATACTGTATTCAACAAGTTCCGTTATATATGTGCAGATCATATTATCCCTCCTCAGATAACCCTGATACCGCCAAACCTTCTGATGGCCAGTATCTCACAGGCTCCTTTTCCGAATACCCTGTCCATATACTCTCTGTATCTGTCAGAGTTTTCTTTTTTGACGAAAGCCTGTATGGTGCCGGCAAATCCTCCGCCGTGGACCCTGACCGGTTCATCAGGGGAAAGAACGGATTCACTGACGGCAAGACCTAAAGCAACATTCTGGATCCTTATGCATCCTGCCGCGTAGACATTCTGCAGATACTTAAAGGAGGAGTCGCCGGATCTTCTTACCAGATCCAGGAAGCCTTCCAGATCGCTCCTGTTTAATGCCCATGCTTCGTCCCGGGCTCTTTTTGTCTCGTTGACGAAATGGATGGCCCTCAGGACGGCCCGGTCTCCTGCGATCTCCCTGAGCATGTCTATGTTTTCTATAATGTCTTCAAAAGTGACAGGGCGGAGGATATCGTGACCTAAAAGGGATGCGATCTCCTTCATCTCATTGGGGATGGCGGCATATTCATCTGTCAGGTCCGCATGGGAGCCTTTTGTATCTGTTATGCACAGTACATAGTCTGTGAGTGAGAAGTCGAAATTAACTTTCTCGATGATAGGTTCTTCCGGATCGTTGAAATCGATATGGACCAGGTTCCCCACGGAACTGGCCATCTGGTCCATAAGGCCGCAGGGTTTTCCAAAGTATATATTTTCAGAATACTGTCCTGCTTTGGCTATCTCCACCGGATCGATGGACATATCGTTAAAGAGTCCGGATACGACAGTTCCGATAAGTGTCTCAAAGGCGGCTGAAGAGGAAAGACCTGCACCGATAAGCACATCGCTGGTGATGTAGGCATTAAATCCGCCCAGCTTATAACCTTTGTCATTGAGATAAGAAAGTACGCCACGGACAAGAGCGGGGGAAGAACCCTTTTCATCTTCCCGGTGCTTCAGATCACTGATATCTATACTGAATTCTTCGAATCCTTCAGCGATGATATTAACCATGTGGTCTTCCCGGGGCGCAGTAACAGCAATTGCATCCCTGTTTATGGAGGCTGCAAGGACTTCGCCGTGCTGGTGGTCTGTATGATTGCCGCCAACTTCTGTCCTCCCCGGGGCTGAGAAGATAGAAGCAGGCTCCTGTCCGTCGAATGCACCAATAAAACTGCTGATGGCCTTGAGGTATCTGCCGCGCTGAAGTGATGCGGCCTCGTCTGTGCAGTAGATATATTTAAAATCTATAGTGGAAATATCGAGCATAGGGAGCCTCCTTAGTCTTATTAGCCTGATTATAGAAGATGTTTAGTAAACGGTCAATATGATTTACTAAATTATTTTGCCAAATAGCTGGATTTGCCCTGAAAAGAGTGCTACTATTTGTTTACCAGGTGTTTACCTGATATGGAGGTCCTATGGCAACTATAAGACAGATAGCTTCGGAAGCGGGAGTATCTCCCGGGGCAGTATCCAGGATCCTGAATAACGATCCTTCCCTGGGGGTTTCTGATGCTACCAGGCAGCGGGTAGTGGAGACTGCCAGGCGTCTGGGATATGTTAAGGCACCGGGCAAGGATAAAGCCGGATTCAGACTCGGCATCCTTCAGTGGTTCTCTGCAGAACAGGAACTGGAAGATGATTATTATCTCCAGATAAGAAAAGGCATTGAGGATTACTGCGTAAAGAACCTTATCTCTATCGTGAGATCTTACAGGACCGACTCTGATTACAGGTCCGTTCTTGAAGGACTGGACGGTCTTGTCTGTGTGGGAAAGTTCTCGAAAAGTGATACCGAGGAACTGATCAGTCTCAATTCCAATATTGTATTTCTCGATATGGCGGTATCCCATCCCGAGGTCACTACCATTACCATAGATCTCAAGACGGCGGCAAAAGAAGCCCTTGAATACCTTGAGAGCCTGGGTCACAAAAAGATCGCTTTTCTCGGCGGGATAGAGTATGCCGGGTCTGAAGAAGTGGACGATCCCCGTAAGAAGGCATATAAGGATCATATGAAGAAAAGAAAGATCTCATATGAGAAGATCCTTTCGGAAGGTGAGTTCACCTCTGCATCCGGCTATGAGATGATGAAAAAGATCCTTGATATAAAAGATGTGACCGCGGTGTTTGCCGCCAGTGATGCCATAGCCATAGGAGCTATGAAAGCCATTAACGAAGCAGGACTTAAGATCCCTGAAGATATATCGGTAATAGGCATAAATGATACCAGGATGAGTGAATTTACTACGCCGCCCCTTACCACTATGCACGCACCTGCGTACGATATGGGACAGCACGGAGCAAATCTTCTTTATGTAGCAAAGAACCTGTCTATCACTACGCCTCTTAAGGTCCAGATACCATGTACACTGATCGTGAGGGGTTCCACCGGAAAGATCTGAGCATCCCCGATTGACACATTGCACAACAGACGGAAACTATTTTTGTAAAAACAGTTTCCGTTTTTGTTTGCCCTTTTTTGTCCTGTTCCTGTTAAGACAAGGGTGGAAACTAAATTGGGTGTATTCAGTTTCCAAGGGAGGCGTAAATGGATATCAGAGAAAAGATCCTTAAGGGTACTAT
>JAGAFH010000125.1 GCA_017612755.1 Clostridiales bacterium | reverse complement strand
CATAACGCACCTCCCATCGTTTGGTTATATTATACCAAACGATGTTAGAGAGTCAAGAAAAAACGGAGCAAATGTCCGAATTCATTGTGTTTTCAATGGTTTGTTGTTGCTTTTATCGTTTGGTGTTATGGGAAGTTAGGATATAAGATAGGATCCTCGTTGGGATACTCATTTCTGTTTTCTGCAGCATTTTTGAAAAAGCCGCTTGATAACAGTACAGGATCATTCCGTTTAATAGGGAAACTGATCAGTTCAGGTTTAGCCTTATACATGAGTTCCCATTCGTTCAGGAGTTTTTTGTATTCTGATTCCAGTTTAAGATACTCAGAGTATAGTCTTGAATAGAAGATCCCTTTTGGGGAATCTGTATAATATCTTTTTCTGTTATATCCGGAAATGCTCTTGTCTGCCGGATCCGACAAAACATAGATAACTTTTCTCCCCATATATTCTGCATATTTACAATGAGGATATTTATCCATCTGATGTTTTAAGTATGAAAGCCTTAGCTGATGTGAATCGTGCATTCTCATAAGAAGAGAATAGCAGTTTGTAAATAGTGTTTTGCACCAAATCCGATACAATTCGCGACAATGGATACAATCTACATTTTTTTTGAGAATTATTCCGGAAATTCTCGAAAAGGGCGGTTAATATTCTCAAATTTGAGAATCTTAATCTAGATTATCCAGCTTGACGGCCAGGGCGCACTCGATCCTCTTACGGAAGAGCTCGCAGCCGTACTCATAGATGCCGGATATAGAACCCTGGGCGTGGTAGGAGTTGGCGGCGCATCCGCCGGAGCAGAATAATTTTGCCCAGCAGTCCTTACAGCCTTCTCTTGAGTAGCAGTTTACCTGGGCGAATTCGTTTCTAAGGTCTGTATTTTCTATTCCCTTATAGATGTCCCCCATCTTAAACTTCGGATCTCCCACGAACTGGTGGCAAGGGTAGAGGTCGCCCCAAGGGGTTACAGCCAGGTATTCTGTACCGGCGCCGCAGCCGGAGATCCTTTTATAGATGCAGGGACCGCACTCCAGATCCAGCATATAGTGGTAGAAGGTAAAGCCGTTTCCTTCTTTATTTCTCTTCATCATCTCCCTTGCAAGTCTTTCGTAGCCTGCAAGTATTACGGGCAGATCTTCCTTGGTGAGGGCGGAAGGGGAGTCGGGGGAAGCTACTACCGGCTCCATGGAAAGTTCCTTAAATCCCAGATCTGCCATATGGAGGATATCCTCCACGAAATCGGTATTGAAGTGGGTGAAGGTGCCTCTCATGTAGTAGCTCTTCGTGCCTCTTCTGCTGACAAACTTCTGGAACTTGGGAACGATGGTATCGTATGAACCGTTGCCCTTCAGATCCACTCTGAATCTGTCATTAGTCTCCTTGCGGCCGTCTAAAGAGAGGACCACGTTATACATCTCTTCGTTACAGAAGTCGATGACCTCGTCTGTTATGCCCACTCCGTTGGTGGTAAGGGTGAACCTTATATTCTTGCCGTTTTCCTTCTCTACGGAACGGCCGTATTTAACGAGCTGCTTTACGACTTCCCAGTTCATCAAAGGCTCACCGCCAAAGAAATCTATATCAAGATTTTTGTGGTAGCCGGAATTCTCTATAAGGAAGTCGATAGCCCTCTTTCCGACTTCAAAGCTCATAAGGCCCCTCTCGCCGTGGAAGTTTCCCTGGGCGGCAAAGCAGTAGGAGCAGTTCAGATTACAGGTGTGGGCCACATGAAGGCAGAGGGCCTTCAGGGTATATTTCTTCTTTGTAAGATCTATGGCGATCTTCTCATATTTGTCGGGAGCAAAGAGCTTGCCCTGCTGCTTAAGGTCTTCGATATCTCCAAAGCATTCTTCGATCTCATCTTCGTTTACGTCTTCTCTGTCACCGTATTTCTCAAGGATCGTCTTCTTTATCTCATCCTTCGGTGTATCCTCATACATTCCTATGATGTCAAAAGCAACGTCATCCACCAGGTGGATGGCGCCGGAGTAAACGTCGAGTACGATATTCTTGTCGTCGAACTTAAAACAGTGGATCAAGTCTTATCTCCTTTTGGGCATGAAAAAGGTCTCAAAAATAAAGATTCCTGAGACCTTACGATTTACTTCTTGTTTAAAAGATTACTTCTTTTCAACCTTCTCGCAAGCCTGGTTGGCAACACCACAGGAAGTCTTGCAAGCAGACTGGCAGGATGTCTGGCACTCGCCGCAGCCGCCTTCCTTAGCAGACTTGTTCAGGTCGCGTGTATTGACAGTAACGATTCTTGTCATGACAATAGCCCCCTTAATTTTTAATAAAAGAATTATACTTTGACTTTGCTTTAAATGTCAACTGTTAAAAGGGTGCCGTCGAAATCCCTGAAGGGATCTGTCTTAAGATATGAAGCGCCCTCTATCGCCTTTATGGAAGCTCCGGTTATTACTTCCCCGGGAATAAGGATGGGAACTCCCGGCGGATAAGCGAAAAGATATTCCCCGCTCATCTTACCTTCCGCCTTCTTTATTTCTGTTACGGCTTTTTCAGACTTTACTGCATTCTCGATGCTGAGCATAAACTTCCTGCCGGCCGCTTCAGGGTAGAAGGTATCCGCTGTTGTACCGTTCCTGTCTCCCAGCTTTCCGTCAACAGCAAGAAGGCTGTCCGTAAAGCGCTTTATGGTTTCAGGAGTATCTCCCATACCTGTCATGGCGATAATGTAGGAAGGGAAGGAGGCTTCCACTTCGATCCTGTATTCCTTCCTTAATCTGTCCGCCAGCTCATAGCCTGTCAGATACCCTTCTGTCAGGATCACGAACTTGGAAGGATCCATATCGGCTCTTTCGTAGAGCCTCAGTTTGTTAAGACCCGTGAGAGCCTTTCTGCCTTCTTTAACTATATCGAAAAAAGCATCTGTATCAGTGTGGGTGAGGGCAGAAGCGATACCGCTCATCAGGATATATGAAGGACTCGTGGATTCATTTACAGCCAGATAGTGCCTAATAAGATATTTGAAAGGCAGATCTTTCTTTGTGAGCATGACTGCGGTCTGGGTAGGGGAGGCCATAGTCTTATGAAGGCTCTTGATGACTATATCCCCTTCAGATGTCTCCGGGAACTTTGAATTTCCCTTTACTCCGAAGTGGGCCCCGTGGGACTCGTCTACGATAAGGGTGCATCCCAGCTGCCTGCATCTTTTGTAAAGATCTTTAGTATCAGTGATGAGGCCCTCGTAGGTGGGGGTGGTGATGACTGCAGTGTTGATGCCGTTTTCTTCTATAGCCTTTATAAAAGCGCGGTGATCCAGGCCTTCGAAGGCGCCTGTAGTTACATCTGATATGGGATCGGTAAGTACCGGCACAAGGCCTGCGGTCTCGATTGCGTGCCAGACGCTTATATGGCAGCCGGAAGAGACTAAGATCTTCTCACCCCGGAAAGTACTTGCATGGATGGCCGCGAATATAAGGGCGGTAGCCCCGTTTACGGAGATGAAGGCGTCATCTGCACCGTAGATATCAGCGGCCTTCTTCTCCAGATCCCTGATCACGCCTTTAGGGCTGTGAAGATTATCAAATCCTTCGATCTCGGTGATGTCACCTTTGGAACCGGTAAATCCGGGGTTTCTCTTATGGCCCGGCATATGCATGGGCAGCACATCAGACTTTATGTATCCGTCAAGTTTTGTCTTAAGATCCTCTTTCATGCCTATATATTAACATAAAGAAACCCCGCCCCTCTGTAAAAGAGAAGCGGGGAAAAGAAATGGAGTATTAAGAATATTAATCTCTGTTACTGGGGCTTGATGACAGTGAAGCTGTAGCTGTCTACTGCATCAGCATTCTCGTAAATGGACTTCTGAAGCTCAAGAGCTGTCTGAAGAACGAGAGTATAAGGGCTGAGGTTGCCGTCGAGAAGCTCTGTCTCAGCTGCATAGCTGATAGCCTGGGCCTCATCGTCGGAAAGGAGCATGTACTGTGATACAAGATAAAGGCTCCTTACGCCGATATGCATATTTACGAGTTTAGGGTTGATGGAATAGGACTGGGAAGAAGAAGCTGTACTTCCTGTGGTGGAGATCCTGGAACTGAAGGAAAGTCCGAGAGCGGAAGATGTAGATCCGAGTCTCTCCTCTACAAGGAAATAAGGCTTGCCCTCAACACCGACCTTACCTACATCGTGGAAGAGACCGATGATGATAGCTGCTTCCTCATCAAGCTGGGGCATAAGAGTATCCTTGATCCTGAGAAGCTGCTTTGTAACTGCTACGCTTCTGATAAGAAGACCCTTCTCACAGGCAAGTGTGCCGTGAAGATCTGCGGGAGCTGTGAGCCAGGAAGTTCTGTTCTCAAGGAAATCGATGAAATGATCGAACTCTGTCTTTCTCTTAACGACTGCAGCCTTAAGCTGACCATAGAGCTCGTCAACGTTATCCTTTGTAACCTCTACCATGGGCATGATACCTGAACCGCCGCCCTTGGATGTTGTGCCTGTAGCTGCTGCGGAAACTGCTGCTGCCGCTTCGGGTACAGCTGCTGCGCCTGCATCTGCATTCTCGGAGAAATTAAACTTACACTTGGGGCACCTTATAGCCTGGTTGGCGATGACCATTCCACAATCGGGACATTTTTTCATAAAACAGAGACCTCCTGTCATTCCATATCAAATTGATAGAGATATTTTACAACTTCAAGAGGGGGTTTTTCAATATCTTATGTGCAAACTGACAACAGTTTACAAAAAAGTCAAAAATTTAATCCTTCTTCTGACGGCGGCTGAATACCCGGCTCTGGGAGACGGACTTCTTAACTCCCTTAAGGTACCTTCTGAGGGAAAATTTAATGGGGAAATACTGCATCCTTCCGGTCTGGTGGGCCCTTAAGACCATCATGACCTCCTGGGGCTGGACGCAGGTGTTGTGATACATCATGAAATCCTCCGTGCCGGGAGCCATGTAGTAGAAGCGGTAATGGGCTTCATAAGCGTCGCCTATGCCCAGGATGTGGCCGAACTCATGGGCGCAGACCCTTTTAAAGCCGGAGGCGTTCTTATAAAGCTGCATATTAACGGTGCCCGGATGCTTAAGGGACCAGTTGAGCATGGCGCTCTCGGGGCTTATGTAGGCAAACAGTCCCCAGAATAACCTGAAGGGAGGACTTGAAACGAAAGATGTCTTGGAGATCCTCGCCTTCCTGACCCGGAAGCACCTCTGGCCTTCGGGATAGTCAGGGGAGCCCTTCCTTATGAAGGTAACGTCAAGGGTGGCCTTGCCCAGGCCGCAGTAGGAGAAGTCATATTCCTTTTCCCAGTATCTCCTGACTCCTTTTTCGAAAGCATCAGCGTAGGTAAAGTCCTCGGTCACGCCCTCTCCCTTGGGCCTTTTTGAATGAAACTTCTGTTTCATGACATTGTCGTAATCCACATATGCAAGGATGGAGATCTTATCTTCGGCCACAGTTATCTGTACGGGGACTTTCGCCCTGTTTTTGTAGGAGATCGCCGCCAGATCCTTAAGGGTCATTCCGTGCTTGACGCTGATAGCTTTGTAGAACATAGAGGTATTTTACATAAAATATTTTTTGAGCGCAAAAAAAGACACTGACGAGGGGGAGTCAGTGTCCAAAAGGAGGGTGTTATGAAGTAAGGAACAATTACTTAGAACAACTATATGATAACACCTTTACTATTTACTTTAAGGCTAAAAAACGGCAAAATAGTGGCAATGAAAAAGGAGTATACACATGGTTTTAGAAGGCAGGCTCTTCGTATCCAATAAGCTCATAATGATAAAGGAGGCCAGTTTCTCCGATCCTTCCCTGCGTTTTTCCCAGGAGCTGGAAAAGACGCTCATACTCCTGTGCAAGGAAATGGATATCCCGGCACCCATGTGGATGAGCAAGAATACCCATGAGTTCGCGGCCTTCCATCAGACCATCTTCTTTTCCGGCCAGTACAGCGAAAAGGTCAGGTTCGACAAGTTCCAGATAAAGCTCATTGAGTAATTATTACAGTTTGGTTATAATCATCCCGTTTCTATTCTTATAGGGGAAAGATAATTGTAAAATACTTCCTATATAGAAGAGCAAAGGAGAGACGGAAATGGCATCCCCCAGACGCGGTTCAAGCACAAGAAACCTTCTGATGACAGTCGTATGCATCGCATTCGTCGTCGTTGCCATCCTTTGCGCCACCAAGCTTTATGACATAAGTACCAGAAAAGCAAGGCTTCTTGAGGAGTCCAGACAGCTGGAGGCCCAGAAGCAGGCTCTTATAGATAAGAACAACGCCATCCTGGCACAGGGAAGCCGCGGAAGTGATGCGGCTTATGTAGAGGGCGTTGCAAGAAATAAACTGGATATGGTCTATCCCGGTGAGATCGTGTTCAGGGTAACAGGTGAGTAACTACTCCTGATCGTCTTCCAATATCTCATACATATCGGCAGCATTTTCCTTCCTGACATTGTCCGGGAGGGATAATACTTTAAAGCTGACTTTTCCGTTTCCGAAAACTATAGTGACGATGTCGCCCACCTTGAGCTTTACGCCGGGCTTACTTTCTTTTCCGTTGACGGTAACGCGGCCGGCGGAACATACGTCGTTGGCCACGGTGCGTCTTTTGATTATCCTGGATACCTTAAGGAACTTATCAAGTCTCATGATGTGATATCGACCCTTCCCTTAAAGGCGCTGGTCAAGGTGTAGTCATTTGAGAACTCCAGCTCGGATCCGAGAGGGAGGCCCGATGCGAGACGGGTGATCTTTATCCCGGAATTTGAAAGGAGCCTGGAGACATAAAGAGCCGTGGCATTTCCCTCGATGGTGGGGTTGGTGGCCATGATCACTTCGTTGATCTCGGGATGTAAGGTGAGCCTTTCGATAAGCTGGTTCAAAGTGATGTCAGCTATGGCCTTGCCGCCGGCAGGATCATAGACCCCGTGGAGCACGTGGTAGAGTCCTTTGTATTCGTGGATACGTTCCATGGTCAGGATATCCCTGGGAGATTCCACAACGCAGACAGTAGTCTTATCCCTTGAAGGGTCGGAACAGATAGGGCAGGGATCCGAGTCTGTCAGGTTCTGACAGACGGAGCACCTGAATGTATTCTTCCTTGCGTTTATGATGGAATCCGAAAGGCCTTTGGCATCTTCTTCGGGCATATTAAGGATATGAAGGGCCACACGGGTAGCAGACTTCGCACCGATGCCGGGAAGGGCTCCCAGCCTGTTGATAAGATCCTGTATGGAAGGTGAATATCTTGCCATTATCAGAAGGGGAGCTTGACTCCGCCTGTGATACCGCCAAGCTTTTCTTCAGATGTCTTCTCCAGCTGCTCGTTAGCCTGGTTATATGCAGCCATGACCAGGTCGGCAAGAAGCTCGGGATCCTCGGGATCGATGACCTCGGGAGAGATCTCAAGTCCGTAGATAACGTGGTCACCGCCGAGGGTGAGCTTTACCTGCTCTCCGCCTGCCGTTCCCGTGATCCTCATGAGCTTGATCTCGTTCTGGGCCTCTTCGATCTGACGCTGCATCTTCTGTGCCTGCGCCATAAGATTTCCCATTCCTCCGGGCATACCGCCTCTGAAACCGCCTTTAGCCATTTTTAAAATCCTCCAAAAATCTTTTGTTGTTATATCAGTCATCCCCGAAATGAAGCTCGGCATTGATGCCCAGCTCCTGGGATCTGTTGTAGAAATCATCGACTCCTCCCGCACGGGGCGCCGGAGCGGCCTGACCGCCATTTGCATTGCCGACTGCATTTCTGTACTGGGTCATGGTGGCCAGATAAACGCGGTCGATGCCGGGGATGGAGTTCTTTATGTCGGTTGAGACCTTCCTGTAGTTAGGATCGTCCTTCACCTGTTCGATAACGGGCTTACCGTCATCGCCGAATGTAACAAAGGCCTTCTCACCTGATACAAGGAGTTGGGCGGAAGACAGCAGGGAGTGGAGTATGAAGTCTTCCTTCTCCACCCGGGCCAGGATAGCACTCCAGATAACGGAAGGATCTGTGCCCTCCTCGAAAACGGGAAGTGCTTCTTCCTTGCGCTTCACTATGGGGTTGGCCTCCACCGCAGCAGAGAGGGCGGTCTTTCTCGTCTCGCCGATCCTGCCGGTGGGCTCGTAAACATCAGTCTTCTCTTCTTCCTCTTCCTCTGTATCAAGATCGTCCAGGAAGGAGGATCCCAGATCTGCGAAGATGCGGGAACCCTTTTCCTCAGATCTTTCCTTTTCGGGAGCAGGGGCAGGAGAAGAACCCATGGAGAAGATGTCCATCTGGTTCTCGGGAGGAGTATTGTCCTCTTCCTCTTCTTCCTCGGGAGCGGGAAGGTCGTGCATGATTATCTCAGGCTCCGGCTTCTTCTCCTCTTCCTTAGGCTCTTCCTTCTTTTCTTCCTCTTTTTCCTTCTTCTCACTGTCAGCTGAAGGTGCGGAAGGCTTAAGAAGGTTCATCCTTGCCTTTATTGCTTCAAAGGGATCGGGAGGAACATCGGATTTTTTCTCTTCCTTCTTTTCCTCTTCCTTTGGTCCTTCTTTCTTCTCTTCCTTGGAAGGCTCCTCTTTCTTCTCGGGCTCAGGCTTTTTCTCTTCAGCCTCAGGCTCTTCCTTCTTTTCTACGGGCCTTGCTATAGGGGGAAGGGAAGATGCAGATGAAGATGCAGATCCTTCGGAGATCTTCTTTGCAGCTTCTGCCTGCTTTTTGGAGAAGTCGGGTATCACGAGAGGCGCTTCCTCAAGCTTTACCTTTCTTCCGCAGAGCCTTAAGAGGGCGATCTCAAAACTGGTCCTTACGGAAGGGGACCACTTGAGGTCGGAGATTATCTTTGAAAGGGTGGTGATAAATCCCAGAAGGGTCTGGGTGTTGGTAGTGTTGGCGACCCGGTACATCCTCTCCAGGGTGGTGGGGGATGCGGGGATAAGGGATGAAGGATCCGGCACCGTCCTGACGATCAGGAGGTTTCTGAAATAGTCAGCCAGATCCAGAGCAAAACGGATGGAATCCCTTCCGCTGTCTGCCAGCTCTCCGCACTTGACGAGAAGGTCATCGAACCTGCCGTCTATCAGGATCTGGGCCATGTCGGCCATAAATTCCGTATTGACCGTACCGGTCATGTTCTCGATATCCTCGGAGGAGATGGAACCGCCGTCCTTGGCAGAGGCAGCCTGGTCCAGGATGGAGATGGCGTCTCTCATGGCGCCGTCAGACATGGAGGCGATAAGCCTTACGGCATCGTCGGATATGTCGATCTTCTCTTCCCTGGCAATATACTTAAGCCTTTCCATGATGGAATTCAGGGAGATCCTTCTGAAGTCGAATCTCTGGCATCTGGAAAGGATGGTGGCGGGTATGGAGTGGGGCTCCGTAGTAGCGAAAAGGAAAACTGCATGGGCCGGGGGTTCCTCCAATGTCTTCAGCAATGCATTAAATGCATCGTTGGTGATCATGTGGACCTCGTCGATTATATAGACCTTATGAGGGGCCTTAGAGGGAGAATAGGTAACCTCCTCGCATATCTTCCTGATATTGTCGATACTTCTGTTGGATGCGGCGTCGATCTCGATAACGTCCATCAGGGAACCATCCAGGATGCCCTTACAGGTGGGGCACTTGTTACAGGGGTTTCCGTTTTGGGGATCTTCGCAGTTGATAGCTCTCGAAAAGACCCTGGCGATGGAGGTCTTACCGGTACCTCTCTGGCCGCAGAAAAGGTAGGCATGACCGATCCTTCCGGTCTTAACAGCCTGTCTGAGGGCTGTGACCGGCGCTTTCTGCTCCACGATCTCGTCGAAGTTAGCGGGTCTGAATTGTCGATAAAGCGCTACATGTTCCATATTCTAAAAAAAGATCCATCCCATCTGAACTGCAGCCGGGCAGGCACCCTTGCGGCACAACCGCAGGTCCGCTTACTGCTGCTTCCTTCCGGACCTGACAGGGTTCACGGGAGCGGATTGCACAAGACCCGACCCGGCTACAGATCACATGGGATGAACATATATGAGTATATCATATTTTTCTGTTTATGAATGACAATAAGTTAAATATCTGGCAAGATATGTGGCCAGGTCAGCCTGGATGGTGGCAGCCCTGTCGGCAGAGGAGCATTCGCAGTAGATCACAAGGATCACGGGCTCTTCCGCGTCTATGATGGCCACGTCCGTATAGGCGCTGTATTCCACGTCTGTTCCGCTCATGTGTAAGATCAGGGTATCTTCCCCGAAGGCTGTCCTGATGCCCGTGGGCTTTTCAGAAGCTGCCAGGTCGTTGATCAGGGGCTGGTACAGATCCGGATCATTGATGTAGGCGGTATAAAGGTACTCAGCGTATGCTGCCAGATCGTAGGCGGAAGTCCTGTGGGGACCTCTCTGGAGTTCCCCTTCAAAATCGGTATAGATAACGCTGTCCGTATAGTTGATATAGGAACTGATGGATGAGATGGCGGACCAGTTATTCTCCAGGCCTCCCATGGAATCAAGCATATACTGGAGGGCCAGGTTGTCGTTCATGGTGACGGCCAGGTTGGCGCAGGTCCTTAAGTAGAACTGCTTTCCTGCCTCGTAGGTATCTGCGATATAGGAGGATCCTTCCGGAGCTTCTTCTCCCTGGTAGGTGACCACGGAGGTGGGATATGTCCATCCTTTGTCTATCCTTTCGTAGTAGGCGATGCTGACGGGAAGGGTTATGGCACCTCCGGGGACGATGGGATCCAGATCGTTGATGCCCAGTGTCTCGTTGGAAGACAGGTTCACATAGCGGAAACAGATCCTCTCGTTGCTGTACAGATCCATATAGTTGATGACATCCTGCTTCAGCTGGTCCAGCTCCACGTCCCTGTCCTCGTGGGAGATGGTCTGGAGGGGATAGGAGTCGCTGAAATATACGGGATCGGATTCAACGAAAACGTCAGGAGCATTGTTCTGCTCAGTCTCTTCAGATGCCGTAGTCTCCTCCGTAGGTTCGTCGTCCTGCACCACTACCGGAGCCAGGATATCTTCCGTTGTCTCTTCTGAAGCTTCCGCCGTCTCTGTCACGGGGATTTCTTCCTGCTCAGAGCTTTCTGAGGACTCAGCGGTCTCGGCTGCAGTTGCGGTACCTGCTCCTACCAGCTCGGGGAACCTCTCCCTGTAGACCTGCTGCATGGAGGCTACCTTTATGACGAATATGGTCAGCAAAGACAGGACCGCGATCACTATAATGGCGATCTTGATCCTGTTATGTCTTTTCTCTTTTATCTCTACCGCTTTGGTGAGAAAGGTGGGATTCGGCCGCTTCATAAACCTCTTATCAGAACAGTCCGGTGATGGTTCCGTCTCCGTCGATATCTATGTCCAGAGCTGCAGGGTGGGAAGGAAGACCGGGCATGGTCAGGATCTTTCCCGTCAGGACTACCAGATAGCCGGCGCCGGCAGAGAGCCTTACATCCCTGACAGTAAGGGTGAAGCCTTCGGGACGGCCCAGGAGCTTGGGATCGTCGGAAAGGGAATACTGGGTCTTGGCGACGCAGATGGGAAGCTCCCCGTAGCCTGAAGCCACGAATCCTTCGATCTTGGCACGAGCTTCCGGAAGGATATCGATATCCTTGGCGCCGTAGATCCTTGTAGCTACTTTTCTGATCTTTTCCTCTACGGGATCTGTCAGTTCATATGCGAAGTTTGGCTCTGTCTTCTCACCGGAATCCAGGATGGAGAGGACTTTGTCTGCCAGCTCAAGGCCGCCTTCGCCGCCCTTGGCGAAGATCTCGGCGGGAGCGAACCTGGCGCCCTTCTCCTCACAGAGGTCAGCCATCATCTTTATCTCCTCGGGAGTATCAGTGAGGAACTGATTTGCTGCGACTACTACGGGGATGCCGAAGGAGTTCATGTTCTCGATATGCTTGGCCAGGTTGCCGAAGCCTTCCTTAACAGCCTCCACATTGGGAACGGTCAGCTCCTCTTTGGGAATGCCCGCATTGTATTTAAGGGATCTTACAGTCGAAACTATGACGCAGGCGTCAGGCCAGATGCCTGCCTTCCTGCACTTGATGTCCAGGAACTTGAAAGCTCCCAGATCTGCTCCGAAGCCTGCCTCGGTAATGAGGATATCGGAGAACTTAAGGCCCGCCTTAGTGGCGATGATGGAGTTGCATCCGTGGGATATATTTGCGAAAGGTCCCCCGTGGACAAAGGCGGGGATATGCTCAAGGGACTGGACCAGGTTAGGGCAGACGGCGTCCTTCAGAAGAGTGGCCATGGCGCCCTGGGCATTAAGGTCCCCGGCGGTGACGATCTTACCGTCCATATCATAAGCTATGGCGATATTCTTTATCCTCTCCTTCAGGTCTTCCTG
>JAGAFH010000002.1 GCA_017612755.1 Clostridiales bacterium | reverse complement strand
TAATTGAAAGCCTCATCGGAAACGGCATCAAGGTTATCGCTGAATGTAAGACCTGAAAGGTCAAGGGGATAATCAGTATCATCCAGGGAAAGGGAGATGTCATAATCGAAAGGCTGCTCAGGCTCTGCCGCTCTTGCAGCTTCCTTACCGGCATCCTTTGTCATTCCGCCTACGTCTACACCATCGATGGTGACACCCTGCAGATACTTGTCAGTCTCAAGACTGGCACGGAGTTCCTCAACAGTCATGGTAACGACTGTTCCGTCAGCATATGTAAGTTCATATTTCTTGTCAAAATAGCCCTTCATGTAAAGGACACCGGCAGCCGCACCGCCAATGACCGCTACTGCTGCAATGACAGCGATCAGCGCTTTGGGCGCGCCCTTTTTCCTGGATACGGGCTTTGACTTGGAGCTTTTGGAACTCTTGCTGCTGCCTGAAGGCTTATCTACTCTTCTGGGTCTCTCTGTTATCTCTGATCTGGAAGGTCTAACTACCTCTTCCCCTACTTCTTCCGGTTTGTAAGCCGACCTTACGCCGGGTCTTACAGACGGCAGGTTGCTTCTGTCTGAACCATTTCCGTTTTTCTTCATGTCTGTGCCCCTTATATGCGTTATCAGCGCGCACTGCGCGACTGTATAATTTGCTAATAAGAATATAATAGAGCAGGGATGAAGTTTCAAGCAAAAAATATACAAGTTTTTTTAGAATTTTTGTAAGTATTGTTTAAAATGGTATAATACTTTATCCTTATGGGGATGATCATAAAGGGAAGAGTGAATGAATAAGAGCTATCTTACAATTCCGCACGTATTCAAGATCCTTTTTATATTCGGTCTGATACTTGTGGTCCACCTTGCGTATGTGACGAGTTTCTTCACTGTATTCGGTACCGAACTTACGGATACCGAGTCCAGCGTTAACAACTTTGACGCTTATCTGGCCCTCTCACCTGTCATCACCCTTTCCACCATCCTTCTGGCAGACCTTCTGCAGATGTCCAGGTTCTTCAGGAAAAAGAACCTCGATGTCATTTCCCAGACCCTTTATTTCGGATGTATCCAGACCCTGATCACCATATCTGCAAAGGACCTTATGAACCAGAGAGCCTTCTCGAGACGAGTTCTCATCATAAGCTTTATCGTCATGATCGTTTACGTCTTCATCTGGGAGATGATCTGTAACTTCGTAAGCCACAGGATGTACGAGAACGGCGAACTGGTTATCATCGGATCCAACAAGGCCACCATGGATGCCGTAATAGACAAGATCAATCCTTCCGTTAAGGGCCTCGACCTTAATCTTACAAAATCCATCAGGTATTCCGACAGATCGGCAGTAAGATCTGCCATCAGGAGCAATGCGGAGATATTCCTCTGTCCTGATGTGCCTGAAGACGTTAAGTCCGATATAATCCTCTCCTGTGCCAAGAATAAGACCGTAGTCTATGTAGTACCCCAGTTCTACGAGATCAGCCTTTACAGATCCAGGACCATCAACCTCAATGACCTGATGGTAATGCTGGTAGACAGGATGGGGCTTACCTTTGAGCAGAGGATCGTGAAGCGCACCATCGATATCTTCATATCCCTTCTGGCTATCATCCTCTCTTCCCCCGTCATACTTATCTGCGCCATCATCATAAAGCTCAGCGACGGCGGCCCGGTCTTCTACAGACAGGAGAGACTTACTATCGATAACAGACCCTACAGGATATATAAGCTCCGCACCATGAGGCAGGATGCCGAAGTAGGCACCGGAGCAGTCATCTCCGGAAAGGATGACCCCCGTGTCACTCCCTTCGGAAAGTTCTTAAGAAGGTCAAAGCTGGACGAGTTCCCCCAGTTCTTCAATGTACTCAAGGGTGACATGAGCGTGGTAGGACCCAGATCCGAGAGACCTGAGTTCGTAGAAAGTTTTGAAAAAGAGATTCCTGCTTATGCACAGCGTTTCTCCGTAAAGGCCGGCATCACGGGTCTTGCACAGGTAGCCGGCAGCTATGACACTACACCGCAGGATAAGCTTCGCTACGATCTTTTGTATATCAAGAACTATTCGCTCCTTGAAGACATAAAGATCATCTTCACCACCGTAAGGGCGATTTTCAATCCGCGTCTTTACAACAAGACATTCAAGGATAATCTTGATGTCTATATCTCCACTCCTTCAAAAGAAAACCACAAGGAAAAGAACGTCGGCTGATAAGCCGTCAGTCCTTCTCGCTCAATACCGTACTCGCACGGTTCTGGATGATATCCGCAACCTGGTCGATGCTCTTTTGTCCTGCAAAATACGCATCTATCTCTTCGCTTACGATGATCCTGACAGAAGGATCGCAGTCCAGGTGGAGCGTTGTCGAATCAAGGATACCCATGAATTCTTCGATCTTAGCCTCGTCAGCCTGTCTTGAGGCTGCGGTCTTATCGTCTGCTCTGGCTTCGTCTATCATCTTCTGATAATCGTCATATTCAGTCATGATCCTTGTCTCATAAGCCGTTCTGCTTATCGGGATCTCGTTTTTGGAGGCACTGATCTTGATCTGGCTCTCATTTCCGAGAAGATACTTCAAGAATTCCCAAGCGCCGTCCTTGTCGGACGCCTTGGCAGCTATTGCCACGTCGTTATAGAAGACGGCAGAAGGACCACGCTCATCTGAAGAAGGATATCCCGTAAACGCACGTGTCATCTTGCCGCTGCTGATCTTACACGCCTCCATATATGATGAAAAATCGGAAACTATATCCGCAGAAGCCTGCAGAGTTCCTTCGTAGGCGGAATCTTCGACCAGCTGTTCAGGTATGTTTTCAAAGCAGAATGTTGCAAGCTGCTTAAACTCGTCGCAATTGAAATTGACCCTCTTGCCCTTACCGAACAGATCGCATTCATTATCGAAAAGTCTCATGAAACAGTCTTTCCTGCTCATCTCCATCGGATCGATGCCGTTACATACTTCGTCTAC
>JAGAFH010000124.1 GCA_017612755.1 Clostridiales bacterium | reverse complement strand
CTGTTTCCAACTTTGATCCAACCGATCTGAAGAACACCGGAAGAATTCGCGTAATAGACCTTTCCGTCCACACTAAACCAGCCTGTCATCATTTCTCCGTAATAACCGCGGAAATAGTACCACTTGTCTCCTATCTTTTTCCACCCTTCGGCCACTGCGCCGGAACTTTCGAAATAATGCCAGAAACTATCTATCTTCTTCCAACCGGATGAGGCCATTGCACCGCTTCCGTCAAAGTAATAACGCTTATCATTCAGAGAAAGCCATCCCACGGTCATCTTTCCTTTATCGGAGAAATAATACCATTTACCGGAGAGTTTCTTCCATCCTGTTACATAATGCCCTTTAGAGTCAAAATAATACCAATCGTCATCTATCTTGGTCCACCCTGTCGCACGCTTTCCGTTACTCAGAAAGTAAAATCTCTCGGTATAATCCTCGTTATACTGCCATCCCGTGAGCATTCCCCAATAAGGACTTATGTAGTACCATGAACCGTTTATCTCGATGATCCCGGTCAGGGATGCTCCGCTCTTATCAAAGTAATACCAGTATCCGTTTGTCACCTTGACCCATCCGGTCTTCATCTTTCCTGATGCATCAAAGTAGTATGTCTTGCCTTCTATATATCCAAAACCGGTCTGCATTCCTGAAGCGCTGTAATAGTACCAATATCCTCCATCCCTTTTCCAGCCCTTATAAAGGCTGCCATCGTCATTAAAAAGATATGTCTTTCCCCCGATAACCTGAGTCCCTGTATAGAAGACTCCATTATCGTCAAAGTAGTAATCCTTATCGTCTATAGTTAGCCATCCGATCCCCATGCCATTGGTCTTATCAAAGTATTTCAATACTCCGTCGACTGTCTGCCAGCCGAAAAGTCCGATGCCGTTCTCATCGAAAAGGTACTTCTTTCCGTCAATATCACATGACCCTTTATATGGGACTCCGGAAGGATCGAGATAATACCAGTCATTCCCGATATATTGCCATCCGGTCCTAAGATTTCCGTTATAATACCATGCACCGTTTATAAGGACCCAGTTTGCAAGACTTACAGACTGTCCGTTATCGTCAAAATAATACTTCTTGTTGTTAAACATATGAAAACAGGACCTTAACAGCGCTCCGGTACTCTCATCAAATCCGTAATATATACCGTCGATCATTTTATAACCCGTATACATTGATCCGTTCTTATCAAAATAATATGTTTCTTCGCCTATGTCAGCCCATCCGGTCTTTATAGAACCGCAGCCCTCATCGTCAATAAAGACGTAATATGTATTGCCGTTTCTCTCCTGAAATCCGGTCTGAAGGACACCCTCATCGTCAAAAACAAAAATAACAGAACCGATAGTGTATTCTCCGGATATCCTTTTTCCGGTGTCATCAAAATAATAAGGATCACCGTCGATGATCTGCCATCCTGTCAGAACATTAAGATCTTCATCTAAATAGTAATGATATCCATCTATACTTAACCAGCCTGGTGTCTTCGCCGGACGGATGGTGATAGTTCTGGTATAATCGCTTCCGTTCAGATCACATGTTATAGTTACCGTTCCCTCGGAAAGAGGCATAAGGTTACCATACTGATCGATAGAGGCAACTGTAGGATCGCTCGATGTCCAGGAATCCTGGCACATCCTGACTAACGGAGCATTTCCGTAAAGTCCCATATGTTTGAGCTTTGCCATTGGAATGAACTGATACTCTTCTCCCATAAAGAACAGATCAGTATCATCTTCACATGTCAGATATACATCTGAGATATATCCTCTCCCGATTTCCAGAAGCTGGGAGTCGAAGCTGGAAACATCCACCTTTGAAGTATCTATGCACGGCCAGTTCAAAACATCTCTTGAGGGATCTGTGGGATCAGAAAACTCGACTGTCATTGTCCCTCCTGCGGCAGCTGCTCCAACAAGAGTTGCATCCGGATTAATCATGATGGAATAATGATTTATAGAATTGTTTTCTATCCAGCTCGATCTCTCATTATAAAAAGACTGGAGTCCTTCAAGTATGCTCGTATCCCAGGGAGAAAAATGAAGACATTCACCGGATACCCTTCGCTCGAAATAACGGGTATAGGTCACATCCTCCATAAAATTAGTGAGGGTCGTATGAGTAGCACCGGCATACTGTGCTTCAACGGTCCTTATCATGGCTATCTCTTCCATACATCTGGACCAGTAAACCGGCTTGTAATCAGCTTCAGTCAGGTTCCGGGAAGGATTTCTCGGATCCGGATATCCGTTGACACAGGCTTCATATCTGTATTGATTTATCAGATCAAGGATATCCTGGGATGAAGTATCATCAAATGTCACTTCAACAATTCCCGGAATACAGGCAGAAGGATGGGCGAAATTAGTCCTGTGGACATTAGGGCCGTATTCCGATGCCGTCATATCATCTATGCTCACGTAATACTGGCTGTAATCTATCGAATCAGCAACCTCTTCTTCATCTACCGCTTCAGCCATGACGATTTCTTCAGAAGGCTCCTCGTAATCTTGAACATCATCTTCCTCAGACGCTACAGGTATTTCTTCTTCAGAAGCCTCTGTCTCTTCAGAGACGCCTTCCTCTTCGAAGACATCCGCCTGTTCATCATCTCCATCAGCAAGAACACAAATGCCTGAGGAGAATACCATTAAAAGTGCGATAAGATAACATATCGACGTCTTTAAACAGGACTTCATCATTAGCCGCCCCTCCTTCTCTCTATACTCGGATTTTACTTCCTGGAAAAACTGATTTCAATTATGTTTTCCATAAAAAAGACATCTCCGGAAAGATGTCTTTGATACGATCATTTTGCTTAATGTCACCAGCCCTGGAAGATGAGATACTTGGAACAGAGCTCCGCAACATATTCATATGATTCGAAGATGCTCCTCAAGGAGGAATAGATATCCTTCCACTTGATCACCTCGATGGGATCTGTCTCCTTTGTAAAGAGCTTCCTCATCTGGTTGTCATATAATTTGTTGTTCTCCACCTTGAAATGGTCAAGCTCGATGATCTTCTTATAAGGTGAATCCACCTTACTGTTCTTCCTCATGGTCATGATAAGTTCGATCAGCTTGTTGGCAGCTGATTCGCAGCTCTTGATACTTGAAAAGGCATTGTCTTTTATGGAGGTGATATTATACCTGACAAGATCTCTGGCCAGTTCATCCACCTTATCTGTAGTATCCTCGATGGCTTCTGCCATAGTAAGGAGGATCATTGCCTCCTTGTCATCAGCAAGCTTATTCTCAACGTAGTAATAGGTTATGTCATGGTAGACGTTATCGGCATCATCTTCAAGAGCCGATACTTTACGTACTATGACCTCCATGTCATCTTCAAAATCGATGACCTCACAAAGGGTCTCGCACTCAGTACGAAGGATATCTGCAAGGCGGCTTATATTATTAAATACAAACTCATTGTCACTTGTCTTCATAAAAAGATCCCCGTATTAATTATTTCCCTCTCCATATAAGATTATATATTAAATAAGAACATAATTAAAGGGGACCGCATTGCGGTCCCCTTCAGGGTGTATTATGTGCGTTTGATCATTAAAGAGCAGAAACCTTAGTACCGGACTCCTCGGAAGAAGCGGAATCAACGATGAGCTCAACCTGCTTAGGTGTGCAGACGAATGTTGTCTTTACGGGTGTAGGCTCGATCTTTCCGTCAAGTGCGAAGACAGCACCGGAGATATAGTCAACTACACGCTGATTGTTTGCGTTAGGTGTAAGGTTGCAGATAACGATGTGTCCCTCACGGATATGATCGCAAACGATCTGGCTTGTTCTGATGTCATAAGGTGTAAGCATGATTACTGTAGCGGAAGACTTGGGAACTACAGGTGTAGCAACAGCAACGGGCTGCTGGTAAACTGCCTGGGGCTCAGCCTGATAAGGTACATCCTCATACTCTGTGTAGGAAGAAGGCTGATTAAACTCTTCGGAATAATCGTCTACGGGAGCGTATTCGTCCTCATAGTAACCGTCATTCTCATCGTAAACCTCTTCTACGTCGTAAAGCTTCTTAACGAAGTCAGAAAACTTTCCCATACTTTTGTATCCTCCTGATAAATTTTAATCTAGTCCACGACCCACGTGGCTCAAAAAGTATGGTTAGAATATACATATAACCGTGAGGTATATCAATAAAATTTGGGCAGTTGTAACTATATAGAAATTAGAAGAAACTTTCCTGTAACATAACTTTGTAATACTGTTACAAATGCAATCGTTTCAGGCGTTATATGACTTCCTGTCACCAAAGATAGCAGTGCCGATCCTGATCATCGTAGACCCTTCTGCGACGGCCCAGGGGTAGTCCTGGCTCATACCCATTGAAAGGGTATCCCAGAGCGAAGGATCCTTTATCTCTCCCTTGAGGGACTCGAAAACTTCCCTTGTTTCAGAGAATACTCCTCTGGCCTCCCCTTCGTATGTCTGGATAGGCGCCATGGTCATAAGACCTCTTACCCTGATGCCTGCCATCTCATTTGTTTTACCCAGGGCTTCTTTCAGACCTTCCTTTGTAAAACCGTGCTTACTCTCCTCTCCGGATATATTACCCTGGAGAAGTATATCGGAAACGATCCCTGCCGTCTCAGATCTTTTGGAGATCTCCGATGCAAGTTCTATGCTGTCTACCGAATGGATAAGATGGGTCCTGCCGATAATGTACTTGACCTTGTTCTTCTGTAATGTTCCGATCAGATGCCAGTTGGGCTTAAGTTCCAGTTCATTCATCCGTTCGATCTTGGGCACCAGTTCCTGGACCCTGTTCTCACCCAGATCCTTAAGGCCTGCTACAAAAGCAGCCTCGGCATAGGACACGGGGAACACCTTGGAAACTCCCACCAAAGTCACGTCCTGCGGGGCTCTGCCGGCTTTTCTGCACTCTTCCTCTAAAAGGGATGTAACATTGTTATACCGTTCTTTCAGTTCGTCGAACAGTTTCGCGTCAAAATCGTATTCCATGCTAATTATCTATCTTATCTCCCGGACTTATAGACGAGGGATTTGTCACAATTACGGTCTGAAGATTCGGTACTGAAGAGTCACCCAGAGGCTTAACGATGGCAAATTCCCTGTCATAGTCCTCAACGATAACTCCCACCTCATCGGCAAATCCCTGGTTGTTTATATAGATGGTGGCAACGCCCCTGTCGTAGTCAGGTGATACGAGAGCAGATATGGGGACACGAAGTCCCGATGACTCTGTGATGACTATCTCGATATCTACCGTACGAAGGTCAAGAAGATCCTCCACATATCTGGTGGTACTGAATATGACCATAAGGCCGTTACTTGTAGATTCGACTCTTTCAACGACGCACTTACCGATACTGATACCCTCAGATCCTACGTTGATGGTATGAAGGGTACCTATCTCAAATGCGGTGGCAGGCGCATTCTTTTCGTCCAGGAATACTGCCAGGTACTGTTTCTCATTGGAAGCGATCCTGGCCAGGTTCTCCCCGTTCTTTACATAAAGGTCTGAAGTGATGATACCTACTGAGTCATTAATATAATTCCTTATAGTCGATGCATCCGCCGTAAGAAGCGTATCAAAGGTAAGCTCGCTCTCAAGTCCGTCCAGCTTGAAGGAAATGATACCGGGAGAAGGCGCTGTGATCTTGGCAGCATGGTTCTCCAGCTGGGCCTCATATCCGGCTTCGTCATTACGGAGGACACGGAGTCTCTCGTCGTCAAACTCAAGTCCGGACAGTTCCGTCTCCCTCTGGGAAAGAAGAACTGAGATAGAAGCGGAATAGGAAGACATGTCGCTGACATTTCCGTTCATTGCATCGATCCTGATCATGTCCATGATGGGGCCAAGGCTCCCGTTTATGTTGTCATAGATGGAATCCGCGCCGGTGGCAAGTCCCTCCATGATAAGTTCCTGCTGGACCTCAGATATCTGGGACTGGGTCTCACGCAGATTAGATACTACCTGTTCCATATCAGAAGGCACTACCATGGCGATATTCTGGCCTGCATTGACCCTGGAACCCTCTGTTGCCTGGGTTACCAGATCACCTTCGGTGGCGGAAATGACTACCTCCTCATCCCTGACTATAAGAGCCCTGGCACCGATAGTATGCTCGACAGAACCGCTGGTGATGAACTCCAGGTTGGGCTTCACCGCCATATAATTAAATAAATGATGTACTACAAATATAAGAAGGGTCACAGCCATAAAGACAAGGCCTACCGTAATGATGCTGGTCTTAAGGCCCCTGTTCCTGGCTCTCTTCCTTCTGTCCTTTGTGTAGGAATCTACTTTCCCCTTAGTGAGCTTAACATGTCCGTCGGATGTTTTCTCTGAAGGCTTACTGTTCTTTACGGGCTTGGAAGGCTTTACGGGCTTCTTGGAGGGAGCCTGTTTTACTGACTGGGCCTTTTTCTTCCTGTCCTTGAGTTCAGCTGAAGGAGGAGTCTTGCCTCTTACCTGGGCGCCCTTCTTCCCTGTTGGCTTTCTGTTGGCAGTTGTATTTCTCTTTACGCCGCCTGAAGGTCCCTTATTAGGAGTCCCTGAAGGAGATCCGGCAGGTCTTTGTGCTTTTCCCGCCTGAGGATTCTTCCCGGGTGCATTGGGATTAGGAGCAACTCTGTTTGCCCGGGGCTGACCCTGAGTTCCGGCAGGTCTTCCGGAAGGTGCGCCATTAGGTCTTCCTCCCCGGGGAGCCTTTTTCTTCTGACGTTTTTGGGGGCGTGAAGAAGGCGCAGGGCGCTTTTTCTTCCCTGCACTGTCATCTTTTTCAAACCACTGTTTCTCGTTTCCGTCAGCCATCTCTATCTCCGTTTATATTAACGACAAGTTTATGACAAAGCCAGCATAACTGCAAGCCTTGCCTGTTCGCTTACCAGTCCTCCCTGCATATAAGCTATATAGGGGGGCTTGATGGGACCGTCGCAGGACAGTTCCGTGGTAGCGCCCTGGGTAAAGGCTCCCGCAGCCATTACCACCTGATCCTCATATCCGGGCATATCCCAGGGCTCGGGAGTAACGAAAGAATCTACAGGGGAACAGGCCTGGATCTTTCCGCAGAAGTCCACCAGCTTCTTTTCATCCTCAAAGATCACCGTCTGGACGATATCGCCCCTGACCTCTTCAGCGGAGGGAGACGTCTTTATTCCCGAAAGCTCGAACATCTTCGCAGCGAAAACCGCCCCTTTAAGGCATTCCGCCACCACATGGGGAGCCATGAAGAGTCCCTGGGCGATAGTCCTGTTAAAGTTCAAAGTAGGTCCTACATGGGATCCCAGGCCGGGAGCCGTGATCCTCTGGGCCACCTTCTCAACAAGATCAGCCTTACCGACAACATATCCGCCGCTGGGGCAGAGTCCGCCGCCGGGATTCTTTATAAGGGATCCGGCGCAGATGTCCGCACCGAGTCCGCAGGGTTCTTTCTTCTCGGTAAATTCTCCGTAGCAGTTGTCTACAGCCACGATAATGTCTGATCTTATGCCGTGGACCAGATCTGCTACAGCCTTGATATCTTCTCCCAGAAGGGCCCTTCTTCCCGTGTAGCCTCTGGACTTCTGGATAAATACCATCTTTACGGAATCATCGATCCTGGATCTGATAAGTTCCAGATCAGGAGATCCGTCCTCCTTAAGTTCCATCTCATCATAGACGATCCCGAAGTTAAGAAGGGATCCGTCGTAGGATTCCTCTGTAAGTCCGATAGTCGAGGCCAAAGTGTCATAGGGTCTTCCGGTAACGGACAGGAGCTTGTCCCCGGGTCTTAAAAGGCCGTAGAGCATGGAGGAGATCGCCTGGGTGCCGGAACTGATCTGGATCCTGACATAAGCTTTCTCAGCTTCAAAGACCTCTGCGAAGATATCTTCGATCTTCTCCCTGCCTATATCATCATAACCGTAACCGGTAGTGCTTCCCATATGGACATCGGAGAACCTGTGCTTCCTGAAGGCCTCCAGGACCTTAAGCTGGTTATATTCCCTTATGGAATCTATACGCGCATAAACGTCAAATGCAGCTTCGTCTGCCTTGACTGCAAGCGAAGCTGCTTCTTTACTTACTCCGTAGATGGAATAGGGACTTGGGCTCATCAGATGCCGTATACCTCCTTGTCATCAAGGACTTTGACACCTGCCGCCTCAAAATACTCAAGAGCCTTCTGGTTGTCATCTACACGGATAACTACGACTGCATCAGATGATGCGCGTCCAACGAAGGCATAGAGGTACTCAAGGGAGATACCGTTGGAAGATAAGATCTCCAGGACCTTATCAAGCGTTCCGGGAGTATCGGGGATAGCAACGGCGATGACCTTGGTCTGGCTTACCGTGAATCCCAGGTTCTGAAGGACGATCTGAGCGTCGTCGGGCTGGTTTACCAGCATCCTCAGGATACCGTATTCCGTGGTATCAGCGATATAAAGGGCTCTGATATCGATCTTGTTCTTGGCAAGACCGCTAGTGACGTCGGCAAGTCTTCCTGATTCGTTCTCAAGAAATACATTGATCTGTTTTACAGTCATAGGTCACCTCCGGGATGCTGTTTTTCGTATGAATTGATTATACCATATATTTTAATAATAAAAGGGCAACGGCAGATGAATTTACTCATCTGCCGTTTTCACACTTATCTTTTAAGGCACAGCCGCTGCAGTTGCACCCGCAGGAGGACTTGCCGCTCTTTTTGTCCTTTACCATGGCCCTTATTGCAAGAAACACTATAAGGGCAACTACGGCAATAACTATTAAGTTTCCGGTGTTGTTTCTCAAAAACTCAAGCATAAAGGCCTCCTTTGGAATGATTATATACTTTTGATCTTATTTAGACACGCGGTCAATGATCTTAAGCAACGGCCTTGTCGGCATACAGACTACGAATGCCAGATGTTAACTGTGAGTTTTCCCTAATGATCTTTCCTCTCTTTTGCGCCCAAGACAGCAAGTCTTATAACAGATATTATCAAAAACAGCATTCCTGACAGAAATATCACACCCTTCGTTTTAGATAAGATCTTACTCTCTGTTTCACTTAATACTGCTATTCGGTTATATTTAAGATTATTGAGAGGATATCCATCGACAACCAGATATTGTCCATTTGACCTGAATATCACAGAACATTGGGATCCGGTAACATTGTCGAGTTCTACTATTCTATCTACAGGAAGGTATTGCTCGGAACTGTCAAATAAACCGGCCACCACTAAACAATGGCATCTTGTGTCATCGCCATAATAGTGATGTGCCTCTTT
>JAGAFH010000123.1 GCA_017612755.1 Clostridiales bacterium | reverse complement strand
ACTACCATGAGCAAGACAACAGATACCATCGAGCAGCGTGTTAATACGGTGGGACCTTCCATCTTCGGTGTCGAGACCAAGATCGTGGATCCCGAGACAGGCGAGGAGCTTCCCGACGGTGTGGCCGGCGAGTTCTGCGCAAGAGGCTACAACATCATGAAGGGCTACTACAAGATGCCCGAGGCTACAGCTGCTGCTATCGATGAGGACGGATGGCTCCACTCCGGAGACCTGGCCCTGAGACGTCCCGAGGACGGATACTACAAGATCACAGGCCGTATCAAGGATATGATCATCAGAGGTGGTGAGAATATCTATCCCAAGGAGATCGAGGACTTCCTCTATACCCATCCCAAGATCCAGGATGTACAGGTCATCGGCGTTCCCGATGCAGACTACGGTGAGGAGATCCTGGCAGCAGTCGTCCTTAAGCCCGGTGAGGAATCTTCCGAGGAAGAGATCAAGGACTATGTAAGGACCCACATGGCTAAGCATAAGATCCCCAGATACGTAGATTTTGTAGACGGCTTCCCCATGAATGCCGCAGGCAAGATCTTGAAGTACAAGATGAGGGAAGAGGCTACCGAGAGACATAATCTCGGAGATGCCGGAAAGATCGTTACAGCCTGATCCGCAAGAATTCCGCAAAAACTGACGATTATTGCGGAAAAATATGCGAAACCAAAAATATTCCGCAAAAAATGAACTTTTTTGCGGAATTTTTTTCGCCTTTTTATTCAAGGTGTTATTTTTTTGCTTAAAATGTTATCATTTCCCTGTAAGGGGGAAGTTGTTATGAAGAGAGCAGTGTGTCTTTTGACGACATTGTGTCTTGCCGGCACGGCTCTTGTGTCGTGCTCGAATGAGCCTGTCGAGCCTTCGGGCGACGGGGAAGGCGATGTCGTTGTAATATCGGCCCAGGTCGTTGAATCATCGGAAAGTTCAGAGAGTTCAGAAGCTGCCGCCACTACGGCAGAAGAGACTGAGCCTGTGGAGACTACGGAAGAGACGGAGCCTGCGGCTCCCGAAGATGCCGTTATACCCGAAGGATATCATTTCGTATGGTCAGATGAGTTTAACGGAGATACCTTAAGCTATGACTGGATCCATGAGGTCCAGAGCCCCGGATGGGTCAATAACGAACTTCAGAGATATTCCGACAGCGAGGATTATTCCTATGTAGCTGACGGAGATCTGGTCATCCAGCCTGCTATCGGATATAACGATGACGGTACTCCCAAGTACTATTCAGCAAGGATCAATTCCTTCCTGGGATTCTCCTTCCAGTACGGATATATCGAAGCAAGGATCAAGGTGCCTGAAGGCCAGGGATTCCTGCCTGCATTCTGGATGCTTCCCGAGACTAACGAGAACGGCGGATGGCCCGAAGCCGGCGAGATCGACATCATGGAGGTAGTAGGATACCAGCCGGATACGCTTTATTCCACTCTCCACTACGGTAATCCCCATGAGATGAGCCAGGGATCTATTACTCCCGGCGGAAACCTCTACGATGATTATCATGTATATGCCTGCGAGTGGACTCCTGAGAAGATCTCCTTCTATCTGGACGGCGAGCTGTTCTTTGAGGAGACAGAATGGTACTCCGTCACATATCAGGGCAAGGAAAACGAATATCCCGCTCCTTTCAATGTGGAATTCTATATCATCTTTAATGTTGCAGTCGGAGGAGACTGGCCGGGAGATCCCGACGAGACTACGCCTTTCGATGAGAGAGCCCAGATGAGGGTAGACTGGGTAAGAGTCTACCAGCTGGATGAGGAATGATCATTTCTTCATGTAGAGTCTGGGATGGAAGATGATAAGCATGGGGAAGAGCTCCAGCCTTCCTGCCAGCATATCGAAGATAAGTATATATTTTGAGAAGAAGCTCATTATAGAGTAATTGCATGTAGGACCCACCATCTCAAGGCCGGGTCCTATATTGTCGAGACAGGCAAGGACAGCCGTAAAGGTGGTAGTAAGATCGTAGCCGTCAAGGGATACCAGGAACACCGATCCGATCAGGACTGAGAGGAAAGTGACCATGTAGACGTTGATGGATCTGACGACGTCATGCTCAACAGGCCTTCCGTCCATGGAGATCTTACGGACGATCTTGGGGTGGATATAGGAACTGAATTCCTTTCTTACGGACTTGAGGAGAACAGTCACACGGGAGACCTTTACACCGCCGCCGGTACTTCCTGCACAGGCACCTACGATCATCAGGAACACCAGGGTAAGTTTACAGATGGTAGGCCAGGTGTCAAAGTCGGTGGATGCAAATCCCGTAGTGGAGATAATGGATGAGACCTGGAACAGGGAGTGGGTGAGGGCTGAAAATGCGCTTTCGTACATGTTGATGATATTGACGAAGATCACTGCCACAGCTGCCAGGATTATGATCAGGTAATTACGGACTTCCTCCATGGAGAAAGCCTTGCTGAACTGCCTGAGCAGGCAGAAATAATAGAAGTTGAAGTTAAATCCGAAGAGGATCATGAAGATGGATACGACCCACTGGACATAAGGCGAATAGCTGGCAAAGCTGTCGTTTCTTACGCCAAAGCCTCCCGTTCCGGCAGTACCGAAGGAAAGGGTCAGGGAGTCGAAGAGGGACATATGTCCGAAAAGAAGAAGGATCACTTCCAGGGTAGTAAGGGCCAGATAGATCAGATAGAGGATCTTGGCCGTAGTCTTGATCTTGGGGGCAAGCTTGCTGACAGAGGGTCCCGGGGACTCGGCTCTCATCAGGTTGATGTTTGATCCGCCGCTCATGGGGATGATGGCCAGAAGGAAGACGAGAACTCCCATGCCGCCCAGCCAGTGGGTAAAGCTCCTCCAGAAGAGGATGGACTTGGGAAGGGTCTCGATCTCGTTTAAGATGCTGGCTCCCGTAGTGGTAAAGCCCGACACCGTCTCGAAAAGAGCATCTGTCAGTGAAGGGATGGCGCCTGACAGCCAGAAGGGCAGGGCGCCGAATAAGGACATGATGATCCAGCTTAAGGAAGTGGCTACACAGCCCTCCTTGAGATACATGGTGAAGGACTTGGGCTTTTTGATGGTGCCCAGGAAACCTGCAATAAGAAGAAAAGCTGCAACTGCTATAAACCAGAGACCTTCATGGTCTCCGTATATAAGTGAAACGACACAGGGAAGGAGCATAAAAGCGCCTTCGATCTTCATGACCTGACATAAGATATATCTGATGACGGACAGGTTCATTCTCTGTTTGTCGACCTCACTTCAAAATATCGCTGATCTGTTTGAAACCGGTACTGGTGGATACCACCATGATGGAATCGCCTTCGCTTATCACGTCATTACCGGTAGGGATTATTATTTTACCCTCATGGCTGATAAATGCAATGAGAAGATCCTTCTTAAGCTGGAGATCCTTAAGGGGGGTGCCGGTAACGCCGGATCCTTCAGCAACATTGAACTCGATGGCCTCAGCCCTGGAATCGAACATATGGTAAAGAGTCTCGATATCGCTGTCCTTTGTGGCCGTGAGAGCTCTTACATAAGCGATGATGGTCTCGGAGGTGATGAACTTGGGATAGACTACGCTTCCCAGATCCAGATCATATAAGATCTCGTTAAACCTGGTCCTGTTGATCTTGGTGATGACCTTGGCCTTTGAAAGCCTCTTGGCGTGAAGGGTCAGCATTACGTTCTGCTCGTCGATACCCGTAAGAGGTACAAAGGAGTCCACATCTGCGATGCCCTCCTCCTTGAGAAGATCGGGGTTGGTTCCGTCACCGTTGATGATGATGGCCTTGGGAAGAAGGGTGTTGAGCTCGTCGCATCTGGCTCTGCTCATCTCGATGATCTTGACGCTGATGCCGTTCTTGATCAGCTGGTCGGACAGGTAGTAGGATGCGCGTCCGCCTCCGATGATCATGGTATTCTTGACCTGCTTTGTCTCAAATCCGATCTGGCTTAAGAAATATGCTCCGGCCTTACGGGTGGATACGAAGGAGATGATGTCTCCCGAAGCCAGCTCAAAGCCTCCGGAAGGGATGGTTACCTTGCCTTCACGCTCGACGGCGCAGATAAGGATGTCATTTGTTATATTCTGACCGATATAGGCGATGGTCTTGCCCACGATCATATTGCCTTCGGGGATCTTGATCTTAACCATCTCCGCCTGTCCGTGGGCGAAGGAGTTGATCTCAAGGGCTGTAGGGAGATAGAGGATACGGGCCATCTCCTTGGCGGCCTCCAGCTCGGGATTGATGATCCTGGCAAGACCTAATTTCTCACGGAGATATCCCACCTCTTTACTGTAGTCGGGAGTACGTACGCGGGCGATGGATGCGCAGTCGCTGAACTGTTTTGCAATGGTGCAGCACAGAAGGTTCAGTTCGTCTGACTGCGTTACGGCGATGATCAGATCGGCCTGGTCGATACCGGCCTCTTTCTGGGTGGTATAGCTGGCGCCGTTTCCAACGATGCCCATGATATCAAAGTTGTCCACCAGGTTGTTGACCTTGTCAGCCGACTTGTCCACGATGGTTATATCGTGACCCTCCTTACGGAGCTGCTGGACCAGTGTGGCACCGACCTTGCCGGCACCTACGATTATTATCTTAAGACCGCTCGTCTTTGAACCGAACCCCAACATAACTTTCCCCTCACAGTATCTTCTTTACATCGTTCTTGTTCATGGCGATAAGGAGTTCGAAGTCCTTTTCGATGGGAGCCTCCGGATCCACGGGGAAGGAGGATGAACCCTTCTTGATGGCAACTACGTTGATGCCGTACTTGTCACGGAGCTTAAGCTCCCTTACATCTTTTCCTACCCACTCGGCCTTGGGCTTCATGTCGATGAGACAGAGGTTGTCGGAGAGATCGAAATACTCCAGGAGATTATCTGAAACAAGATGGTTGGCGGCTCTCTGGGCTGCCTCCTCTTCTACATATGTGATCTTGTCAGCGCCTACCTTCTTAAGGAGCTTGCCCATCCTCTGGGAACAGGCCTTGGCCACTACCAGGGGAACGCCTGCCTCCTTGGCATACATGGCGCACATGACGCTGGCCTCCACGTGACGGGACATGCAGACGACGACTACGTCCATGTTGGAAAGGCCCAGATCCTTAAGGTTCTCGGGATCTGACAGGTCGGTAGCTACCGCATATGTGGCATTTGCAGACAGCTGGTTGATCAGCTCCACATTGTCGTCTGCAATAAGAACGTCCGCACCGTTGTCGTAGAGGTTCTTAGCCAGTTCTCTTCCGTATCTGCCCATTCCGAGGATCGCAAATGATTTGTACATGTTATTCTCCTTATCCTACAAAGTAGTTTCCCTTGGCAGGCTTTATGTTCTTGCCTGCGAAATTGTTTCCTGTAAAGAACAGAGCTATCGATATCGGTCCGATCCTTCCGAGATACATGGCCGTTATGATAACTATTCTACCAAACCCGTTAAGGTTCGGAGTTACGCTTCTGGACAATCCTACGGTAGCTACTGCGCTGGCCACCTCGTAGAGGCCGTCGGTAAGGTTCACCGAAGCGTTGGAAGCTACGATGAGGATCGTGAAGAAGAAAGTAAAGAAAAGATTGACCGATACGATAGCCGTAGACTTCCTGATGAGGTCGGAAGGTACGTAGCGGTCAAGTACTACAGTTCCGTCGCGGTGACGGATGTAAGTCATGGTATTGAGCACCAGCATGAAGAAGGTGACTGTCTTAACGCCGCCGGCAGTACCTACGGGAGATCCGCCGATAAACATGTAAAGGCATCCCATAAATGCGGTGGCCTCCCTAAGTCCGTCCTGGGGCACGGCAGCAAAGCCCGCCGTTCTGAAGGTGACTGACTGGAAGATGGAATTTAAGATCTTGTAGCCCAGGGACATGTTGCCGATGGTATCCGGATTGTCGTACTCCAGCGCGAAAACAAATACGGCTCCGGAGATGATGAGGGCAGCCGTCAGGATAAGGACCAGACGGGTATGCTCTCCCAGCCGCTTCAGAAGACGGACGGGACCGTAATGCCTCTCGATGGCTTTGTAACCCTGGGTGATAAAGTCGAACCAGACGACGAATCCCAGACCACCCAGGATGATCAGCGTCATGGTGACCATCAGGATAAGGGGATCGTTCTGGAAAGAAATCATGCTGTCATCGCCGATAATGTCGATACCGGCATTACAGAAGGCGGATACCGCCGTAAAGAAAGAGACCCAGGCGCCCTTTACGGGGCCGTAGGCCGGTACGAATCTGATCATATAGAAGACGGTTCCCGTAAGTTCCACTGCGAAGGTGCCCTTGACCACCTTCATCAGGAAGCGGACAAGACCAGTCAGGGAGTTAAGGTTAAAGGAATCCATGATGAGGACCCTCTCTTTAAGGGAGAATCTCTTCTGGAGGATAAGGGCGATCAGGGAAGTGACTGCGATGATGCCAAGTCCTCCCAGCTGGATAAGGATCAATATTACTATCTTCCCGAAAAGGGTCCAGTGGGAATATGTGTCAACGACTACCAGGCCTGTAACGCAAACGCTGGTGGTTGCCGTAAAGAGAGCGGTAAGGGGAGTAGTAGTCTCTCCCTCCGCTGTTGATATGGGCAGCATCAGAAGGATGGTTCCTATCAGGATCATAAGGAAGAATCCTGCAGGTATT